>JABWBV010000030.1 GCA_013359445.1 Anaerolineales bacterium
AACTCAAAAAAAGGATAGAAAGGGGAATGTACGTCCCCCCTGCCATCCTTTTTTGAGACTTCTTACGAATGGTGAGTAGTTACATAGAAATTGAAATTAAAGTTTAAGGAGTTTACTCATGATGCTACCTCGTGGTGCAGAGCTAATTGTCATTCTGGTCATTGTCGTGCTCGTCTTTGGGGTTGGGCGCATTTCAAAAATCGGCAAAGAGTTGGGCAGTGGGATTCGGTCATTTCGAGAGGGGCTAAAAGGCGACGACACAGAAGCCGAAAAAACTGATCGGTCCGAATAAAAGCCCTTCATGCTTTTTCATGTTTGTGGGATGAGTTTTGATTCAAAAAAATGCGACGCATCATTGGGCGTCGCATTTTGATTCTTCAGGAGAGTGTATGCGCTTAAAAGACAAAGTTGCCATTATCACGGGGGCCAGCCGGGGCATTGGGCGGGCGATTGCCCTCGGATTCGCCCTGGAAGGGGCACACGTGACCCTGGCCGCTCGAACCCAAGCCGAACTGGATGCCGTTGCCGCTGAAATCCACGCCCAAACGGGGGGGCATCCCCGCGCGCTCGTCGTCCCCACCGATGTGACTGTGGAAGAACAGGTCAAAGCGATGGTGGACGCGACCGTCGCGACGTTCGGGCGCGTAGACATTTTGGTGAACAACGCGGGGGTGGGTGCGTTCCGCCCGGCCTATGGCACCCCGCTCAAAACGTGGGAGTGGATCATGTCCATCAATGCCACATCTACCTTTCTCTGCACCAAACATGCCTGGAAACCGATGCAAAAAGCTGGCGGAGGGAGCATTATCAACATCTCTTCCCTCTCCGGCACGCGCATCTACCCGATGTATTCCGCCTACTCCGCCAGCAAATGGGCACAATTGGGCTTTACCAAAGTCACTGCGGAAGAGGGCAAACCCGTCAACATCCGCGTCAACGCCCTCGCCCCCGGCAAAGTGGACACCCCCATGCGCGCGAACGTCTCCGAAGACAAAGACGCCATGCTCAAAGCCGAAGATTGCGTCCCTCCCGCCATTTTTCTGGCAAGCGATGAGGCCAGGTGGATAACAGGACAGATATTAGAGATTGAGTGGTTTTGATTTCCGTCATTTCTGACAAATTAAACTCAAAGTCTATTTCGATGCTTTTGTCCCGAAATACTCTCTCTTTTTTGACAATTGCCTGGACAATTTCTCGGCGACAATTGAAAACGGTAGCGGAAAGGCATTTTACAACACGGGGTATGAGCTCCGCCTTTTGTCGTTTGTTTTGGCCTGCATTTATGACGCGTATTTGCCAGATCAGTTGAATTGAGAATTCGCGCCAACTATTAAGTTGACATTAATAAACAAATGCGCGATAATTTCGTTACTCTCCGGTACCGATGCCGGTATCGGTATTGAACACGATAGACTTTGCTTTTAGGAATCTTTTATGAAGCGTCAGCGCAAATCTGTCACCATTTATGATGTGGCCCAGGCCGCGGGGGTTTCTGTCTCCACCGTGTCACGCGTCTTAAACGGCAAAGCGGATGTTTCGGAAGATACTCTCCAGCAAGTTCAAAAGGTCATCAAAGAGTTGGGGTTTGTGTCCAGTCTGGCGGCGCGTGGCATGAGAAGCCACCGGACAAACGTCTTGGGATTGATCATGCCGGATGTCGAGTCGCTTTATTCGTTTGCTGTGCTCCGGGGTGTCAACCAGGCCATCGCCCAACTTCATTACGACTTAATTGTCTATACCAGTGGGGATAGCTTTCACAATGATTCGGCAGAAAAAGAAGCCTATTTTGTTTCCCTGTTAAATGGCAATGTCGTGGATGGGGCGATCGTCGTAGCGCCCGTGGCCGCCAATTTCACCACAACGGCCCCCCTCGTGATCATTGACCCCAACAACCTAAGCCCCGAATGTCCCGCCGTCATTGCGACGAATCAGGTGGGGGCTATGCAAGCGATGCAATATCTAACGGATTTGGGTCATCGCCGCATCGGGTTTATCACAGGCCGGCTCGATCTTGTCAGCGCCAACCGACGTTTACAGGGATACAAAGATGGATTAGCCGCCGCGGGTATCCCGCTCGACGAGCAACTCATTCAAATTGGTGACTACTCCATCTCGTCTGCCGTCGCCCCGACCCGTAACCTGCTTGCCCTCCCCGACCCTCCCACGGCCATCTTCGCCTCGAATGATATGTCCGCGATAGGTGTCTACCGGGCCGCCGAAGAAGCTGGATTGCGAATTCCTGAAGATTTGTCTGTTATTGGCTTTGACAATCTCCACGACTCCGTTTATCTGAATCCCGCCCTCACGACTATTGATCAATTTATCTCGGAGATGGGAAGCATCGCAGTCGACATGGTCGTCCAGCTGATCAAAGGTGAAGCGCTCCCCAAGCACATTCACAAAATGCCGACGCAATTGGTGATCAGGAAATCGTGCAGACCGATTTAATCAGGACAATCTCGGAATAACAGGCGAAAATTTTTTGCCATTTCCGGTACCGATGCCGGAACCGATTTCAGAAAGGAGGCCCCTTTGGATCGAATACAAACCATCATTCGCCCCGCCCTTTAACAACGAACTCGTGCAAATTCACTACCGCATAAAAGTCTTTCAATGGTTTACAACTTGCAAAAGACTTCCATTACCAATCCCCCATGCACCGCATGCAGGTATTTTATTCAATTACTGTAACTGCTGAGACCCAAAGTTTTCTCGACAAAGTCAAGAACTTGTTTGCAAATGAACCACATTTTTCCCAGGCAAACACAACCTTTAGGGTCCTGAGTTACCCCAAACTTAATCAATGTTTCAAGGAGAAGAAAACATGCGTAAGCAAATTTTGATTATTTTGTGCCTGATGATCGGCGCGGCGCTTTTCGTCACCTCCTGCACCCCCCCGGAAGCGCAAACCATCATCCAGACCGTTACAGTCATCGAAACCGTCGAAGTCGTCAAAGACGGTCAAACTGTCATCGAGACCGTTGAGGTCATAAAAGAGGTTGAAGTCACACCCGTACCCGAACCCACCGCAGTGCCCGAAGCGGTAGCCGATGTGATGGGAACTTTCCCGCGCCGGGAGACTCTGATTGTCAGGCAGCTCACCGGGCGTGTCGGTTCACCCGACAACATGAACCTATGGGTTGGCTGGAAATGGCAAGACCGCGGTCTTCAGAACCTGGCTGACGAGCCGCTCTGGTCGGTGGACTTTGCCACCGGCGAGATCATCAACGGTTTGGCTTCAGGAGATCCGGTCTACAACGAAGATTTCACCGAATTGACCATCCCGCTGCGCGAAGGCGTCGCCTGGAATGACGGCGTGCCCTTCACTGCCGCCGATGTGGTCTATACGGTCGAGACCCTCATGGCGTACGATGGCTTCAGCGCACATACCTTCTTTGTGGATAACGTGGCCTCTGTGACTGCCGTGGATGATTACACGGTTGAATTTGTGCTCAATCAGCCCAACTCGCGCTTCCATACCACCTTCCTCGACCGCTGGGGCTGCACCCGGATCATGCCCAAGCACATCTTCGAGACGGCAGAAGATCCGGTCCTGTTCGAATTCAATCCGTACGTAGGCACCGGCCCTTACAAGCTGCACAGCTATGATCCCCAGGGGTCCTGGACGGCCTGGGAAAAACGTGAGGACTGGGATAAAAGCCCCACCGGCATCATGTTTGGAGAGCCTAAGCCCAAGTACATCATCATCCAGGCTTTTGAAAATGAAGGCGCGCAGATCCTGGCGCAATTGAATCACGAATTGGATGTGGCGGAGCTCTCTGCCGATGGTCTCAAGGCGCTTTTGGCACAGTCAGATACCTCCCGTGCCTACCAGCCAACCTTCCCCTTCGTGGTCAACAACGACCCGGCCATCACGGGCATCGTGTTCAACACCGCCCGGCCGCCGTTCGATAACGTTGATGTCCGCTGGGCTTTGACACTGGCGATCGATATCGTCGAGTACACCAGCATCGCCGTTGATAGCACGGGCACCTTAAGCCCGGTGCATATCCCCTCCCTTGGCTCCTACCCTGAGCTTTACATCGAGCCGATGCAAGACTGGCTGAAGGAATTTACCATTGATGTCGGCAACGGCGAGACCTTTGCGCCTTATGACCCCGAGGCTCCCCAGCGCGTCGCAGACTTTGCCAGGAGCCGCGGTTATGTCTTCCCTGATACGCCCGAATTTACCCAACAGGCTTTCGGACTGGGCTGGTGGAAGTATGCGCCAGATATTGCCGAAAAATTGTTGTTGAAGAATGGCTTCTCCCGAGATGCAGACGGCATGTGGCTGCTGCCCGATGGCACCCCGTGGAAGATCACCTATATGACTGGCACAGTGCTTTCTAACCATGATGCCCGCAATGCCGTGGCTGCCGTGCAGCAATGGAAAAAGTTCGGCATTGATGCCGAAGTATTAAACACGGAAAGTTTAGCTGATCTGACAGCCGTCGGCGACTTTGATGTAGAAACCGTCTGGCCCGGGCGGGAGCCATGGGGTGCCGGACCCGATTTGTATCGCGTGCTCGACGATTGGAACTCGGTCTACATCCAGCCCGTTGGAGAGCGCAACCAAGCCAGTTATGACTCGCGCTGGTCGAGTGACAAAATGGACGCCATCATTCAGGAATTGCGCGAGACGGATCCTTTCAACATAGACGAGGTCGTTAGAATAGGCATCGAAGGTCTCAAGGAAGCCGTCACGAATATGCCCGGCATCCCGACCTACGGATATATCGGCTTTGTTGGCTGGGACGAGTACTACTGGACCAACTGGCCTGGTAGCGAAAACCCCTACACTGTTCCTTATACACACTGGCCCAACTTCAAGTACATGACTCCATTCCTGGAACCCACCGGCAAATAATTCCTGCGGTAGGTTATCCTGGGTGGGCGAGATCGCCCACCCAGGATACTTTTAGCTCAATACCTATTCATAAATTGCTCTCCTCCTTCGAGGCAAAAGATTTCCCCGGAACGGAGTCTTGAGAGAATTTGCGGGTAGAATCCTAGTGAGGTGGTTGCGTTGACATTCTTGAAACGATATCTCATCCCTCGCCTTTTTCAATACATTTTAGTCATCTGGCTGGGCATCACCATTGTATTCCTCATTCCCAGACTCATCCCCAATGACCCTGTCATGCGAATGATCAGTGAGATGAGGGCGCGCGGTTCAACACTGGAACCGGGCGCCATGGACGGCATTATCGCCGACCTGACCGAGATGTATGGTTTAGAAGGCTCCTGGCTCGATCAATACTGGGCTTTTTGGGGCAGGCTGTTCCACGGTGATTTCGGCGTTTCCTTCTTTCAATTCCCTACACGAGTGAACCAGCTCGTTGCCACCGCCATGCCCTGGACTTTAGGGCTCCTGCTGACCACAACTGCCATCACAACGATCGTCGGGAATATCGTTGGCGGACTCGCAGGTTATTACTCCAGGAAGGCCTGGTCACGGATTCTGGATACCATCGCCATGGTGATCCGCCCGCTGCCCTATTACATCTTCGCCTTCTCGCTGCTCCTGCTCTTCGCTTCCACACTTGTCTTTCGCTGGTTCCCGCTCACAGGAGGGGCCTCATTGGGAGTCTTGCCCAGCTTCACCTGGGCTTATATCAAAGATGTTATCTGGCATTCGTTCCTGCCCGCCCTCTCATTAACCGTCCTGGGAGGGGCGATTACCTTCCAAACCATGAAACTGATCGTACAGAACGTCAATGCAGAAAGTTATGTTCAATATGCCAAGTTGGGCGGCGTGACCGAAGGCCGCATCGTGGGCAAGTACGTAATCCGCAACGCCTTGCTGCCCCAAATCACCGGCCTGGCGCTTTCGCTCGGGCAAATCTTCAGTGGGGCGCTGATTACCGAGATCGTTTATGGGTATCCGGGCCTGGGGGGACTGCTTTATAGAGCCATTGTCAACGGGGATTACAACCTGATCATGGGAATTACCGTTTTTGCCATCGTTGGCATCTCAACGGCGATGTTGATCGTAGATCTGACGTATCCCTTGTTTGACCCACGCGTGCGATACTACTAAGGAGACCCGCCCAATGAAAACCTTGCGAGATCTATTTCGAGATTATCGGTTCGCAGTTAGCTTTATCGTTCTCCTGATCATCATCATCCTGGCGTTCCTGTCCGTCTTTTCGCCTTATGACCCTACTTTGTGGAACGTTGTCCCGCGAGATATGAAGCCGTCGGCGGAGTACTGGCTCGGCACCGATTCAAACGGGCAAGATATCTTCTGGCAGGCCACGTTTGCGATCCGCAATTCCCTGATCATTTCTCTCATCGCCGGGTTGGTTTCCAGGGTGATCGCCATCCTGGTCGGCATGGTCGCCGGATACAAGGGAGGCGCAACTGACCGGGTACTGATGTTTATCAGCGATAGTCTGCTGGTGATTCCTCTCTTCCTGGTCTTTGTCATGTTAGCCATGCTGGTGCGCGAACATATGAACCTGGTGGTATTGGGGTTGATGTTGTCACTTCTCACCTGGCCCTGGGACGCGCGCCTGATCCGCTCGATGATCTTGAGCTTGCGTGAGCAAGAGTTCACCAAGACCGCCATCCTTTCCGGTACGGGGACCGTCAAGCTGGTGTTGAACGAATATATGCCCTTCACCATGCCCTTGATCTTCTCGACGCTGATCAATAACATAGGATTTGCGATTGGGCTGGAGATTACGCTTGCCATCATTGGATTGGTCGATCTCATGACTCCCACCCTGGGCACGATGCTGAATTGGGCCCTCTTTTACCAGTCTACTTTTTTAGGACGCTGGTGGTGGGTCTTGACCCCAGTGGTCTTATCGAACTTCTTGTTTATTGCTCTCTACTGGCAGTCGGTCAGCATCAGTGAGTATCTCGATCCCAGAACGCGTATCCAAAGGGTCGGAGCATAGCGGAGACACAGCCATGACAGAAAAGAAACAAATTATCCTACGTACCGAGCAACTCAAAGCTTTCTATATCTTGGAGATGCATGGCACGCAGAAGATCGTCAAAGCCGTTAACGATGTGGACCTGACGATTTATGAAAACGAAATCTACGGCATCGCCGGCGAAAGCGGTTGCGGCAAGAGCACCCTGCTGAAAGCGCTTTTCAACGACTTCGTGCCGCCCCTGCGCCTGGTGAGCGGCAAGCTTTACTACCGTATCGACTGGGAGAAGGAAATAGATGTCACCACATTGAGCCCGGAAGAATTGCGACAACTGCGCATGGAGTACATCTCTTACATTCCGCAAGGCTCGATGAGCGCGCTCAACCCGGTGCTCAAACTGAAAGAGACGTATAAGGATTTCATTGGCAGTCATCTCGGCGATCAGAGCCGGGAAGAGATCTTTGAATTGGCTTACAAGCAGATCCAGACGCTGGGCTTACCCAAGAATATCCTCGACCTCTACCCCCACCAGCTATCTGGTGGCATGCGCCAGCGTGTGACCATCGCCCTGGCCTCCCTATTGAAGCCGCGCATCATGATTGGCGATGAGCCCACCACCGCCCTGGATGTGGTCGTGCAGCGCGGCGTGATTCAGATGCTAAAAACGATCCAGGAGAATTTCAAGAATACGATCATCCTGGTCACGCACGATATGGGCGTACACGCCAACATCGCTGACCGGATTGGCATCATGTATGCCGGGAAGATCGTGGAAGAGGGGACGACCGAACAGATCTTTGGTGATCCACGCCATCCTTACACACAGTTCCTGATCAATTCGCTACCCAAGTTTGGTGATAAGAATGTGCGTCACAGCGTGCCCGGCAGCCCACCATCCCTGGCCGATCTGCCGACAGGCTGCCCTTTCCATCCGCGCTGTCCCCATGTTATGGAAATCTGCACGCAGCAAGTGCCGGAGTTCTCTTATCCGGATGAACATCACAAAGTTGCCTGCTGGTTACATAGTGCCCCACAAGCGGCAATTGGAGAAGGCAAACATGAATAACCTGCTTGTGGTAAACGACCTGACCAAAAAATACTCCCAGGGCAATGTACTCGCCAGGGTCACAATCACAGCTGTGGATGGTATCAGCTTTTATATCAAGCCAGCAGAAATCTTCACCCTGGCCGGCGAAAGCGGCTGTGGCAAAACGACTACGGCCAAGGTTGTCCTCGGGTTTGAAGAACCCACCTCCGGGACGATCCTCCATAACGGAAAACTACAGACCCCTAAAGAGAAGGTCTGGATCACGGAGGGTGTGCAAGCGATCTTTCAGGATCCGTTTAGCACCTTCAACCCACTGAGAACGGTGGACCGGTACTTTTTTGAGACGGTTCAGAATCTCAAGCTGGCCGTGAGCAAAGGACAAGCGATTGAATTGATCGATCAAAAACTGCGTCTGGTAGGTCTGACCTATAAGGAATTTGCCGGGAAATATCCGAACGAGTTCTCTGGCGGACAGCTACAGCGCATTTCCATCGCCAGGGCCTTGTTGTCCAACCCCAGCCTCTTGATCGCGGATGAGCCAGTTTCCATGGTGGATGCCTCCCTGCGTATGTCGATTGTCAACTTGTTCAAAAACCTCAGGGATACATTGGGTGTGAGCATCCTTTATATCACTCATGACTTGGCGACGGCATATTACGTCAGCGACCGTATCGCCATCATGTTCCGCGGCAACATTGTTGAAATGGGGACGGTGGAGCAGGTATTGATGAATCCCAGGCATCCGTACTCAAAGCTTCTGCGCGATTCCATCCCCCAAGCCGACCCCGCAAAACGCTGGACCACGACGGTTACACTTTCTGAATTAGAACAGGAAGAATATCTACGGCAGGGTTGCAAATTTGCGGGCCGATGTCCAGATGTCATGGATATTTGCAAGGGCGTAGTCCCAGCAGACCTAGACGTTGATGGTGTGCTCGTGAAATGTCATCTATATTCTGACACACAAACAACTTAATACCCCGTAAAGTAAGTTTTCCCTGGTTTGCACACACATCAAACTTGATAAGACTCCCTTTACAAAACACTTAGATTTTTCTTCGACATCCTCTAAATTCACAAGCGTTACACTTCTTGCGATTGGCGGCGTTTGTGGTTGTTTACGACCTAACCGATCCTCCGAAAGGACCTTCCCATGCCCCGAACATTTCGTAACCCTATTTTGCCAGGGTTTTACCCTGACCCATCCATTTGTCGGGTGGGCGATGACTATTACCTGGTCAACTCCACGTTTGAATATTTTCCAGGTCTCCCCATCTTTCACAGCCGTGATCTCGTCCACTGGCGCCAACTGGGCCATATCTTGGACCGCCCCTCGCAATTGCCCTTGGATGGGGTGTACGCCTCAGGCGGGTTGTATGCACCGACGATTCGTTATAACAGGGGGACGTTCTATGTGATCAATACCCTCGTAGGGGGAACATCGAAAAGCGGCAACTTCATCGTGACAGCGACAGATCCGGCTGGGCCGTGGTCAGAGCCGTACTGGCTGGAAAACGCCCCAGGCATCGACCCGTCTCTGTTCTTTGATGACGATGGTCGCGCCTGGTATGTTGGCAATCGAATGGCAACAGATAGCCGTTATGACGGGCATACCGAAATTTGGCTCCAGGAGCTAGATCTGGCCGCGATGTGTCTGGTTGGCGAGCCGTGTGTGCTCTGGGAGGGAGCAGCCAGGGATGCGGTCTGGGCGGAAGCCCCTCACCTCTACAAGATCAACGGGCAATACTATTTGATGATTGCCGAGGGCGGAACGAGTCACGACCATGCCGTGACGATTGCGCGCAGTGGAGAGATTACGGGGCCTTATAAAGCGAATCGTCGTAACCCGATCATCACCCATCGCCACTTGGGGCAAGATTATCAAATCGTGGGCACGGGGCATGCAGATCTTGTGGAAACCCAATTCGGCGAGTGGTGGATGGTCCTATTGGCCATGCGACCTTATGGGGGGTATTTCTACAATCTTGGACGTGAAACCTTCCTGGTTCCTCTGCGTTGGGAGGAAGGCTGGCCCGTCGTCGCTCCCGGCAGTGGGCGGGTCGCGCTGGCGGAACGGACGCCGGATTTGCCCGAACAGCGCTGGCCCGCCGTTCCAGCCTGTGACCACTTCGAAACCCAGACTCTTGCGCCGCACTGGAACTTCCTGCGCACACCGCGTGATGACTTTTGGAGCCTCTGCGCGCGTCCCGGATATTTACGTCTGCGCCTGCGCCCCGAACGCCTGACGGATCTGGCTAATCCGAGTTTTGTTGGTCGGCGCCAACAGCATATGCGCTTTTCCGCGCGGGCGGCGTTGGAATTCAGGCCTCAGCATGATGATGAATGCGCGGGACTGGTGCTCGTGCAGAACAACGAGTTCCACATCCGCTTCGTTATCACGGGCGGAGCGACACCCACTGTACATCTCGTGAAGCGTTCGACGCCGGAATCCAACCCACAGTTGATGCCTATTATCCCTGGCACGGATGTGACCCTGGCCGAACTTCCCATCGAAGGCTCGCGCTTCTACTTCAAGGTGGAAGCGGATGGGCAGGCCTACAGTTTCTACATCGCCACCGAGCCAGAGTCGTGGCATCCGGTTGCCGAAGGGGTGGATGGGCGCATCCTGAGCACTCCGTATGCAGGAGGGTTTGTCGGAACCTATATCGGGATGTATGCCAGCAGTAATGGGCAACCCAGTACAAATAGCGCCGATTTCGACTGGTTTGAATACCTCGGGCTGGATGAGAACTGAATTTCTGCAAAGGATTCCTTATGACCCAACCTGCTTACCTCGATCCAAATCTTTCCATCCCTGAGCGTGTTCAGGATTTGCTCTCACGCCTGACCCTCGACGAAAAAGTGGGGATGATGAACCATCCGGCGCGGGGGGTGCCACGCCTGGGAATTCCTGATTACAACTTTTGGAGCGAAGCCCTGCATGGTGTAGCCGCCAACGGGCGCGCGACGGTTTTCCCGCAGGCGATTGGCATGGCCGCCACCTGGGACAGGGATTTGATCCATCAGGTGGCCTCCGCCATCGGCGACGAGGGTCGCGCCAAATACCATGCGGCCTTGCGTCGTAACGGCTCCACCGACCAGTTTCAGGGGCTGACCTTCTGGTCGCCGAACGTGAACATTTTCCGTGATCCGCGCTGGGGGCGTGGGCAGGAAACCTGGGGCGAGGACCCATTCTTTACCGGCGAAATGGCTACAGAGTTCGTCAAAGGCTTGCAGGGCGACCACCCCAAATATCTCAAGGCCGCGGCCTGTGCCAAGCATTACGCCGTTCATTCCGGCCCGGAGAGAGACCGCCACACCTTCAATGCCATCGTTTCTAAGCACGATCTGTACGATACTTACCTGCCGGCCTTCAAAAAACTGGTCACGGAGGCGAAGGTCGAAGCGGTGATGGGCGCTTACAACCGCACGCTCGATGAACCCTGCTGTGGGAGCAAACTCCTGCTCGAAGACATCCTGCGCGGTGAATGGGGCTTTGAAGGGCATGTCGTTTCAGACTGCGGCGCATTGACCGATTTCCATGTCAACCACAAAGTCACCAAAGATGCCGCCGAAACCGTGGCGCTGGCCCTCAAGCGCGGCTGTGACATCGGCTGTGACCATGTTTACAGCGAGATTCCCGAGGCCATCGCGCGTGGACTGATCACCGAAGCGGATGTCGATCAGGCCCTGGCGCGCACGCTTGGCACGCGCTTCAAATTGGGCATGTTCGACCCCGATGAAATTGTGCCGTTCGCATCCATCGGGATGGAGGTTGTCGCTTGCGAGGCGCACCGCCAACTGGCTTATCGCGCCGCCACCGAATCGGTCGTCCTGCTTAAGAACAAAAATAACATCCTGCCGATCAAGCCTTCCGCAAAAAAGATTTTCGTCACCGGTCCCACTGCCACCAGCCTGGAGGCACTGCTCGGCAACTATTCTGGTCTCAATGACCGGATGATTACCCTGCTGGAGGGCCTTACCAGGCGCGTCCCCGAAGGGATGGGGGTCGGATACCACCTTGGCGCGCTGCTCAAACACCCGCGTGAAGTCAAAGAAACCTGGGCGCCCCTCGTGGCCCAGTCCGCCGATGTAACCATTGTCTGCGTTGGCCTCACCCCGGACCTTGAGGGGGAAGAGGGTGCGGCACTGCTCACCCCGCTCAATGGCGACCGCGAGGGCATTTCGCTTCCGGCCAGTCAGGTCAATTACATCAAAGAACTGGCGATTCACAGCGCAAAAATCGTACTGGTAGTGACCGGCGGTAGCCCGATCGCGCTTGGCGAAGTTGAAGACATGGTGGACGCGATCCTCTTTGTCTGGTATCCCGGCATGGAGGGTGGCCGCGCCGTTGCCGATGTGCTGTTTGGGGATGTCGCCCCCGCTGGCAAATTACCGCTCACTTTCCCCAAATCGCTCGATCAGTTGCCGCCTTTCGAAGAATACAGCATGGCTGGCCGCACCTACCGTTATATGACCGAGGAGCCGCTCTATCCGTTTGGCTTTGGACTAAGTTACACTCGTTTCGAGTATTCGGATTTGCAACTCGACAAAACGGAGCTTGCCCTCGGGGAGTCTCTCAACGTGAGCCTGACCCTGACCAATTGCGGCGAAACAGACCCTGAACTGAGTCGCGTCGAAGCCTCAGCCGAAGTTGCCCAGTTTTACCTGAGCGATATCCACGCCTCGACCATTGTCCCGCTTCAGTATCTCATCGGCTTCGAGCGCGTATATCTCAAAGCGGGTGAATGCAAGACATTACATTTCACACTAACGCCCGAAATGATGTCTTTCTATAATGACGATGGAAAGTTGACACTCGAACCTGGCGAATTCCGTTTGGAAGTGGGCGGATGTTCCCCCTCCAAACGCGGACAGGAACTTGGTGCACCCAAGCCCGTCACTGTCGTGTTTGAAGTGAAGTAATACATCTCGTAGGGCGGGATGGTATCCCGCCATTTTCAAATGCAAAGATCACGATGGGTGCCATATGGTTGTGTGAATCATGTACCCGAACTGATAAAAACCATATAAAGGAATTTCAATGAACCAAAACGCAAGTTCAACGCCTGTATTCAAGGATACAAACAGGCCATTCTCCGAGCGGGTAACGGATTTGATCGGGCGCTTAACCTTAGAGGAAAAAGTAGGCTTGATGAGCCACCCGGCCAAAGGCATCCCCCGGTTGGGCATCCCCGCGTACAACTACTGGAGCGAGGCCCTGCACGGGGTCGCCCGCAATGGCCGCGCGACGGTTTTCCCGCAAGCGATAGGGATGGCCGCCACCTGGGACCCGGCATTAATTCTGCGTGTGGCAACCGCGGTTGGGGATGAGGCCCGCGCCAAATACCACGCCGCGCTCAAACGCCACGGGTACACCCAACAGTATCAGGGCCTCACCTTTTGGTCTCCCAACGTCAACCTGTTCCGCGATCCGCGGTGGGGACGCGGGCAGGAAACCTGGGGCGAAGACCCATTCCTGACGGGGACGATGGCCTCGGCCTTTGTTCGCGGCCTGCAAGGCGATCACCCCAAATACCTCAAAGCGGCGGCATGTGCCAAACACTACGCCGTCCATTCCGGCCCGGAGCGTGACCGCCACCACTTTAACGCGATCTGTACCCCGCGCGAACTGCATGACACCTACCTCCCCGCCTTCAAAACCCTCGTCACCGAGGCCAAAGTAGAAGCGATCATGGGCGCGTACAACCGCACGCTGGATGAACCATGCTGTGCCAGCCAGTTGTTGCTCGTGGACATCCTGCGGGGCGAATGGGGCTTCGAAGGGCACGTCGTCTCGGACTGTGGCGCGCTCACGGATATTCACGCCCACCACAAAATCACTCAAGATGCCGCCGAGTCCGCCGCGCTCGCCCTGCAAAAAGGCTGTGATCTGGGGTGTGATTGTGTCTTCGATGAAATCCCCACCGCTATCGAACGAGGGTTGATGACCGAGGCCGACGTAGATCGCGCCCTCACCCACACCCTCGGCACCCGGTTCAAACTGGGCATGTTTGATCCGGACGACGAAGTACCGTACACCTCCATTCCCATGGACGTGGTGGCCTGCCCCGAACACCGGCAACTGGCCTACGAAACTGCCGCCGCCTCGGTTGTCTTGCTGAAAAATAAAAACAACATCCTGCCCATCCAACCTGAAACCAAAAGCATCTTCCTCACCGGCCCCAATGCCTCCAGCCTGGAAGTGTTATTAGGCAACTATTACGGGTTCAACAACGACATGAACACCTTCCTGGAAGGGATTGCAGGCCGCGTCCCCGAAGGAATGGGCATGGAATACCACCCCGGCGCGTTGCTCAACCAACCGAACGCCATCCGCATGTCCTGGGCACCGGGCATGGCGCAAGCCGCCGACCTGACGATTGCCTGTGTCGGGTCCTCCCCCATGCTGGAGGGCGAAGAAGGCGCGTCCCTGCTCACCCCGCTCAATGGGGACCGCGACAGCATCTCCCTGCCGGAAAACCAGGTGGAATTTATTAAACAGATCGCCATGCACGGGGCCAGGATCATCCTCGTCGTCACCGGGGGCAGTCCGATTGCCTTAGGCGAGATCGAAGACCTGGTGGAGGCAATCCTCTTCGTCTGGTATCCGGGCATGGAAGGGGGGCGGGCAGTGGCGGATGTCCTGTTCGGGGATGTTTCCCCCTCGGGCAAACTCCCGTTGACCTTCCCCCAATCGCTGGAGCAACTGCCCCCCTTTGAAGATTACAGCATGGCAGGGCGCACCTACCGCTACATGACCGCCGAACCGCTGTACCCGTTTGGCTTTGGCTTGAGTTACAGCCAGTTCGAGTTTTCCGATTTGGCCCTGGAGAGCACAGAGGTGGGTGCGGGGAATGGGTTGGCGTTCCGGGTCAGCGTGAGAAATATCGGGGAACGGGCGGGGGCGGAAGTCGCGCAGTATTACCTGAGCGATCTGGAAGCGTCTACCATCGTCCCCCAGCATCACCTGATCGGGTTCGAGCGGGTAACGTTAGAACCCGGAGAATGCCGTGACCTGCATTTCACCATCACCCCAGAAATGATGTCGTTCTTCGATGATCGGGGCAAGCTGGCGCTTGAACCCGGCACCTTCCGCCTGGAAGTGGGCAGTTGTTCGCCCGGCACACGCGGCCACGTACTAGGGGCACCCGCCTCTTTAACCGCAGAATTTTGTGTGAAATAACACATTTTTTAAAGGAATCACAATGTCTGACTACACCCCCAAACCTGAGCACAAATTTACCTTCGGCCTTTGGACCGTAGGCAATATCGGACGGGACCCATTTGGCACCCCGGTCCGCGAAACCAAATCCCCCGCCGACCTGGTTCGTCTGCTCGGCGAAGTGGGAGCCTATGGGGTCAACTTCCACGATAATGATCTGATCCCCATCGATGCCACCCCCGCCGAACGGGACAGCATCCTGCGCGAGTTTAAAGCCGCCCTCGCGGAGACGGGATTGGTCGTCCCGATGGCGACCACCAATCTTTTTAGCGATCCTGCCTTCAAAGATGGCGCCTTTACCGCGAACGATCCGAAAGTCCGCGCGTATGCGCTCCAAAAAACCATGCACGCCATTGATTTGGGCGTGGAACTGGGCGCGAAAATCTACGTCTTTTGGGGCGGGCGCGAAGGCACGGAAACGGACGCGGCCAAAGACCCGATCACGGCGATCAAGCGAACACGCGAGGCGATGAATTTCCTGTGCGAGTACGTACGCGACCAAAAATACGATCTGAAATTCGCCCTGGAAGCCAAACCCAACGAACCCCGCGGGGACATCTACAACGCGACCACCGGCAACATGCTTGCGTTTATCACCACGCTCGACCATCCCGAAATGGTGGGCGTGAACCCGGAAGTGGCGCACGAACACATGGCGGGCCTCAACTTCACCCACCACGTTGCCCAGGCGCTCGAAGCGGGCAAACTCTTTCACATCGATCTGAACGATCAGGCGTTTGGACGCTACGATCAGGACTTCCGCTTTGGCGCGGTCAACCTGAAAAGTGCGTTTTTCCTCGTCAAATTGCTGGAAGACAACGGCTACGCGGGCAATCGCCATTTCGATGCCCACGCTTATCGCACGGAAGATTACGAAGGCGTGAAAGATTTCGCGCGGGGCTGTATCCGAACGTACTTGATTTTGAAAGAAAAGGCGGCCCGGTTCAACGCCGATCCGGAAATCCAGGCCCTGCTGGCCGAGATCAACGCCGATGACGGTTCGCTGACCCCCTTCACGGGCGGGTACACCCCCGAAAAAGCCAACGCCCTCAAAAATTACACCTTCGACCGGCACCCCCTCGGCGCGCGCGGGCTGAAGTACGAGCGGCTCGATCAACTGACCGTCGAAGTTTTATTAGGCGTGCGGTAGGCGTTCAATCACCCGCATTCCCAAAGGAGGTGCCCAGGACAAATACTTTTTTGATCTTTATCTTTATATGACAAACTAAACTGAACAAAGGAGTACAGAATGAAATCCAAACGAATTTTAATGACGATCTTTTCTTTCTTGATGATTGCCTCAATGGTTCTCCCGGCTTGTACACCAGCGAGCAGTGGAAAGATCAAGATCGGGCTGTCGTTCTCCGATTTTGCGACCGAACGATGGAAGAACGAAGAAGTTTTGATGCGCGGCCTGTTAGAGGATATGGGATATGAGGTCCTCTCTGCAGAGGCTAATCATGATGTGAAACTGCAAAATGACCAGATTGATAACATGGTCAGTCAGGGTGTAAAAGGCTTGATTGTTGTAGCGGAAGATGGTGATGCCATTGTGACCTCCGTCGAAAAAGCGGCGGATGCTGGCGTGAAAGTCATTGCCTATGACCGCTTGATCAAGACCTCCAAAATCGCGGCCTATCTGTCATTCGACAATGTTGAGGTAGGAAGACAGCAGGCCCTCGGTGTAATGGCGGCAATTGATGCCGAGAATTGGGACGTCAACGCGAACGGACCCGCGCGCGTTGTTCAGCTTGCCGGCTCTCCCACGGACAACAATGCAACCCTTTTCACCAAGGGCCAGACCGAAATCTTACAACCTTACGTCGACTCTGGCAAGATCGAGATCGTTGCCCAACAGGGGATCGACAACTGGGATGCCGCCAATGCGGTCAAAGTGATGGAAAATATCCTCGCCGCCCAGAACAATGACATCGACGCCGTGGTCGCCTCAAACGACGGAACTGCGCTGGGTGCTTTGCAAGCGATGAAAGCGCAGGGCCTGGCCGGGGTTGTGCCGATTTCCGGGCAAGATGCCACCGCCGATGGAAGCAACAGCATTGTCAAAGGCGAACTGACCGTGTCTATTCTGAAGGACATCCGCAACCTTTCTCCGTTGGCCGTTGAAGTAATGGACAAACTGATCAAAGGCGAAGCGGTAGAAGGCATGAAGAACTTCACTCTCGCCGAGTTGACGGTTGATCCGAGCAAAACCGGCGAAGTCCCATGCGTCTTCCTTGAGGTCCAACAGGTCAACCAAGAAAATGTCTATGACCTGGTGGTGAAGAGCGGTTTCCAGGCATATGACGATGTCTATCGTGACATTCCTGAAGATCAACGCCCTGCTAAACCCTAAAATTCTCTGATCCTGAAAATCTACCGGCTCTCATGGGAGGGCCGGTAGATTGCCCTAATGGGATCGCAAACCTTGGAGTTCAACGTGGAAAATGATCTCATTCTCGAATTTAAGAATGTAACAAAACAATTCCCCGGCGTGATTGCCTTAAATGAGGTTTCTTTTGGCATTCGCCGCGGGGAAATTCATGGGATTTGCGGGGAAAATGGGGCGGGGAAATCTACCTTAATGAAGATCCTTTCAGGGGTTTATCCGCATGGCACATATGATGGGCAGGTCATCTTCGATGGGGAAGAGTTACTCCTCGGCGCAAGTTCTATTCGCGAGGCGGGAGAAAAAGGGATCGCAATTGTTTATCAGGAACTGACATTGGTCCCCACCATGTCGGTCGGAGAAAATGTATTCCTGGGGCGGGAACCTGTGGAAGGGCAAACGATCAATTGGAACAAATTGTACGCAGATACCAAAAAGATCCTCTCCAACTATGAATTAGACATTGCCCCGCACGAGATTGTCAAAAACCTGGGCGTGGGCAAGATGCAAATGGTGGAAATTGCAAAGGCCTTATCCGAAAATGCAAAGGTCCTGATTCTGGACGAACCCACCAGCGCATTGAGCGAAGCAGAAGTAGAAAAGTTGATGGCGATCCTCAAAACGCTCAAGGCTCACCATATCACTTGTATTTATATTACCCATAAACTTGAGGAATTTTTCCGCATTACCGACCGCATCACCGTGATGCGGGATGGGAAAGCGGTAATCACGGAAGCGACCGAAAACCTCTCGGTCGAAAAACTGGTCCGGCACATGGTCGGGCGGGAAATGAAGGAACGTTTTCCCAAGGGCAACCGCAAACCTGCCGACATCGTTTTTGAAGTGAAAGATTTACAGGCCCTGGACCCGCACGATCCTAGCCGCAAAGTTTTAAATGGGGTGAATTTCGATGTCCGGCGCGGAGAGATTCTGGGCATAGCGGGGTTGATGGGGTCAGGCCGGACGGAATTGGTGATGACGCTCTTTGGAGAGTACGGCAAGATCGTCAACGGGACGATTCGGCTGGAAGGAAAAACGATCACCCCCCGGAGTGCGCGCGAAGCCATTGATTCAGGGCTGAGTCTGGTCCCCGAGGATCGAAAGGGCATGGGGCTGGTGCTGATCCAATCCATTCTGAAGAACATCTCCCTCCCCAATCTGAATCAGTTCGCCGGATTCTTCCGCATTGACGCGGATGCGGAGTTGAAAGCGAGTCTGCAACAGGCCAAGAGCCTGACGATCAAGACGCCCAGCCTGGAAGCCCTGGTGGAAACCCTTTCAGGGGGTAACCAGCAAAAAGTTGTCATCTCGAAATGGCTCCTGTCGAATCCTGTCGTCCTGATCATGGACGATCCGACGCGCGGCATTGACGTAGGCGCTAAATATGAAATTTATAAGTTGATGAACGACCTCGCCGAAAAAGGTGTGGCAATTATCATGATTTCGAGCGAACTTGAAGAAGTTTTGGGGATGAGTGACCGCGTGATGGTGATGTGTCGCGGGCATTCAGCAGGCGTTTTGCCTGTACAAGAAGCCAATGAAGAACGCATTATGTCGCTGGCAACTGGCATTGCCAATCACGCAGTAAATTGAGGTCATTATGGACTCTACGCAGACAGTACAACCGAAAATGAGTTTTACGGCGGAACTCTTCCAAATTGCACGCCGGAACGCCCAGACGTACACCATCCTCCTGGCTATGGTCGGCATTTGGGTGATTTTCTTCTTTACGACCGGAGGCACTTACCTCGGGGCACAGAATATGTCCAACCTGTTCCGCCAAATGTCCGTCACCGCCTTTTTGGCGGCGGGCATGGTACTCGTGATCGTGACCGGCAACATTGATCTTTCCGTAGGGAAAATGGCGGGCTTTGTGTCCGTTGTGGTGGCATATCTCCAGGCCAATATCTGGTATGACCTCCTGCCCGATCAACCCCTCCTTTCTGCGGTACTTTCCGTGTCCATCGGATTGGGGGTCGGGGCACTCTTTGGGGCCATTCAGGGGTATATCATCGCCTATTTGAACGTGCCCTCGTTTATTGTGACACTAGCCGGGTTGTGGCTCTTCAACGGCCTCATTCTGATTGTCACCGAAGGGAAAACCATTCCAGCGAACCAACCCTGGTTTGAAGGGATCGCCCAGGGGTACGTGCCCGCGCTTTGGGGGTGGGTGATCGCCGCGTTGGCGATTGTGTTTCTGTTTTGGAACATGTTCCGAAGCAGGCAAAACAAACAGAAGCACGGCTTTGAGCTTCGGAACCTGTACATTGACTTGCTGATCACCGGTTTTGCGGCGCTTGTCATCCTGATCTATGTGTACAACGTCAACAGCTATCGTGGCATTCAAAACCCCGTGCTTCTGCTGGCGGTAGCCGTTGCCATTATGGTCTACATCTCGAACAACACCCGGTTTGGGCGTTATGCGTATGCCATCGGTGGGAACCGCGATGCCGCCCGCCTTTCCGGCATCAACATCCGAAGCATGATCTTTCGTATTTTCGTGTTGATGGGTTTCCTCTCCGGGGTCGCGGGCGTTGTCCTGGCCTCCTATGTCGGATACGGTACCATCGCCGCCGGACAGGGATATGAGTTGGATGCCATTGCCAGTTGCATCCTCGGCGGAACGTCGACCTTAGGAGGCGTGGGGACTGTCCCCGGGGCCATGATCGGCGCGCTCATCATTGCCAGCCTCTCTACGGGGTTGCAGATGATGAACGTAGCCCCTGCCTGGCAATATGTCGTCAAGGCCATCGTCCTCGTACTGGCCGTCCTGGCAGATGTATATTTCAAGAAGAACCGGTAGGTTTCGATGTAATCCGTTTGTTCAGACACTTCTTTGGAGATTTTATGGTTTTTATTGGTATTGACACCTCCACCACCTCCAGCAAGGCTCTCCTGATCGATGAACAGGGCAATGTCCTGGCCGTTTCATCCAGCCCCCACACCCTTCAAACGCCGAAACCCCTCTGGTCGGAGCAGAATCCGCAGGAGTGGTGGGAAGCGGTCGCGGCCAGTATCCGGGCCGTTTTGGAACGAGCGGGCCTCCGCGGGGAGGATGTCGCGGCAGTTGGCCTGACCGGGCAGATGCACGGGTTAGTCCTTCTCGATGGGGATGGGCGCGTCCTCCGGCCTGCGATCCTGTGGAATGACCAGCGCACCCAAAGCCAGTGCGATGAAATCCACCAGCGCATCGGCAAAGAAACGTTCATTCGCATCACCGGCAACGTGGCGCTGACCGGCTTTACCGCCCCGAAAATTCTCTGGGTGCAGGAAAACGAGCCAGACGTGTTCGTCCGCGCCCGCCATGTGCTCCTGCCCAAAGACTACATCCGCTACAAGCTGACCGGCGCGTATGCGATGGACAAAGCCGATGGCGCGGGCACGGTGCTTTTCGATTTACAAAAACGGGATTGGTCCGACGAAGTGCTAGCCGCCCTGGAAATCCCCCGCGCGTGGATGCCGGACACCTACGAAGGTCCTGAGTTCACCGGAACCGTGACCGAGGAGGCCGCCGCACTCACCGGGCTGAAAGCGGGCACACCCGTCGCGGCGGGCGGAGGTGATCAGGCGGCGCAAGCGGTCGGCATGGGGGTGGTCGAACCGGGCATCGTGGGGCTGACCGTGGGGACGAGCGGCGTTGTGTTTGCCGCGACCCCTGCCCCACTCATCGAACCCGAAGGGCGTCTGCACGCGTTCTGCCACGCGGTGCCCAACCAGTGGCACTTCATGGGCGTGATGCTTTCCGCGGCAGGGAGCCTGCAATGGTATCGGGACACGCTCGCCCCGCACATGAGTTTTGATGAGTTGTTAGCAGAAGCCGAGTCCGTTCCGGCAGGCAGTGAGGGCCTCCTATTCCTCCCCTACCTAACTGGCGAACGCACCCCTCACCCCGACCCACTCGCACGCGGCGCGTTTATCGGGCTGACCATCCGCCACAGCCGCGCGCACATGACGCGTGCCGTACTCGAAGGGGTGGCCTTTGGCCTGAAAGATAGCTTTACGTTGATTCAAAACGCGGGGTTGGGGACACTTACCCAAGTGCGCGCGTCCGGCGGGGGGACAAAAGGCGCGTTGTGGCGTCAGATTCTCGCGTCGGTGCTGGAGACCGAACTGGTCACGCTCAACACGACCGAGGGCGCGGCTTACGGGGCGGCGTTATTAGCCGGGGTCGGGGCAGGCGCGTGGCCCGATGTCCTTTCCGCCTGCCAGACATGCATCCAGATCAAAGCCAGCACGTTGCCTGACCATGTACAAGAAGCTCAACACCGGAGTGCCTACACGCAGTACCGGGCGTTGTACCCGGCCCTCAAGGAAAGTTTCCACAAATTGAGTGGCGTCTAAATCCAGTCGTCACTTAAACTCTGAAAGAGGCGGCCACCTGGGGGGCAGATCGTGATGGGGGCCAGACGCACCGAGCTTTCCTTGCAAGACATCGTCGCCCTGGCGTATGTGCAGAGGTGGGCCGCCAAAGATTTGGGGCCTCAATTGCCCCGGCCTTGGGAATGCACCCTGCGGATTTGAACCAGGTAAGCACCCCTTCGATTTGCACCCCCGAAATATCTTCTTCCCCACATCTTTTTCCAGCATGGGCATGTTGCCTGCCGGTTGAAATGTGCCCCTTGCGGATGGGCTTCTCCCGCCGGACATCGGTCGTGCGACTTTACAAATACCCGGCCTCCCCCCTTCCCGCTCCGCCCCTTTTCGAGTAAAGTATAAACCATTGGGAGACCTTCCCCTGTAACGTGTTTGCGTCACTGGCCTGTGCTTTGCGGGTCAGCGACCTGGGTCACTTGAGCTTTGCAGGAGTCATACGATGCACATTCCCCTTTCATCCAACGCACCCCTTCCTCTGTGGGAGGGCGATCTTGAACTGCCCGAAACGCCCAAATCCTTTCGCGGCGAGGACGGCGTGCGCGCCACCATCGGCTCGCCCGAACAATGGGCGGACGGGCAACTGATGGGCGACAAATGGCACCCGCCCGTGGGAGGCCGCCGCTACCACGTCGTCCGCCTCGCGTTCACCCTGCGCCCGCGCGGACGATACACCGTCGTCACCGAAGCGACCTTCTGCCTCCACCTGACCGCGCAAGGGACTCAGCGTGCCTTCATTTCCGACGCCTTCCCCCGCGCGCAAACCGTCGAACTGAAGGACAGCGTGAAGTTCGGCCTCGGCCCGGCGTTCAAAATCGGCACCATTGAAGCGGAACTCGCCAGTGCGGAAGTGACCTTCGACGCGGGCGTGGTGATCCCCGTCGTGACGGTGGAGGGCATTCAAGAGCCGGAACTCTGCTGGCGTTACCGCGCCCACGACAAATTCCCGCTGACCGGGAGCCGGATCATGCACGCCATCGTCTCCCTCCCCCCGGAAACGCCCCGCGCCCTCGCCACCCTCTCCCTCTCCGTCGTCCAACAAGACAAACTTGGCCCCCTCCCGCTCGGCGTGCCGATGAATGAGCAGGCGAAATTGCAGTTTGCGATTGGGGGGAGAAAATCGTAGGAACGCATAGGAATTGGTAGGAATTGGTAGGAATTCATAGGAACTTGTAGGAACTCATAGGAATTCCCATAAATTCCCCCCAATTCCCAAAAGTTCCCCCCAAATCCCCCATTCCCCCATTCCCCCTTCCCCCTCCGTGCCCCTTCGTGGTGAAAAATATGTCCTCAACTCCCGAAATCACCCTCCGCTTCGCCCGCCTTGGCAAAGACGCCGCTTTCGATGCACCC
>JABWBV010000544.1 GCA_013359445.1 Anaerolineales bacterium
TAGAATCGGCATGGGTGTTTTGTTGAAAAGTTATTGGATGACACCTTAATCTTCTCACAAAACACCCCTTTTTTCTCAGCTATTCTGCAACGCTCTCGACAAGCGGATTGAAACACCAGGGGATTGGTCTCGTTCAGTGGGGTCAACCATTCTTCCATTCCCCATGCCGCTGTCAAGCGGCCCCCCTAAATCCTAACGGAAGAATTTTTATCGCTTTTAGATTCCCTCACTCCCTCATCTCCTTATTTTCCAAACCGCCTGTCAGAATTGACAGGCGGTTTCATTATTCTCCTATACCTTTCTCCCCTCCACCCTCTCCACCCCCACCGGCAACCCCCTCCCACACGGACAAACAACCGCCTCCCCCCTCACCACCACATCCCCCAACCGATACCGAATCAACGGCGCGACGAAATTGACCAGGTCCGTCACCACCACTTCCCCGCGCTCCCCCGGCAGGCAGGGCAAACCCTGTTCATTCAAAACTTCGATGTACAAAAAATCCGTATTGAGATGGAACCCGGTTTGGTGCGGGCAGGTGAACCCGATCAGGGTGGAGAGTTCGCTCGCGCAGTAGACATCGGTGATCGGGGTGGGAATCAGGCGGGCGATCCGAGCACGCGCGGCGGGGGACAGGGGTTCGCTGTAGTTGACGAACAATTTCGGCGACGTAAGGCCCGTTTCCGCGTATCGTTGGGCAACCGTTTCCAGATGGCGAGCCGGTCCTGTGATGACTATCGCGGTTTGCATCCAGCGCGGGGAGGCGACAAAATCCAGCACGTGAAGATGCACCCGAAGGGTGCCCCATTCCCGCCAGCGCATTTCGGTGTACACGGGTTTCCGTTCCCCGGCATGGAGAAAGATGATGACCGCACCCGGCGAAATGCCAAACGCGCGCAGATACCGGCGAATTGTCAGACTGTTTGCCAAATCCGCGCGGGCGTCGCGCACCATAAATTGGCGCGTCCCGGTCGTCGTGCCGGACGACCAAACAGGCCAGGCAGGGGCAGGGGTAGTGCTCATGCGGTGGACCTGGGGGTGGGCTAATAAATCAGGTTTGGATACGCGCGGGAGGCGAGAGAAATCTTTGAGACCCGTGAGGTTTGCAGGGGCGAGGCCATGTCGATTCCATAACTCCCGGTAAAAAGGCACGGTTTCATAGGCGTGGCGGAGAAGTTTTTGCAGGGCTTCTTCGGTGTACTGTTGGAGCCTGGTGGGATTTCGTTCACGCTCGCGGGCAAATGTATCTGCGCGGTGAGCGCGCCAGATTTCGGGCAAGGCGGGAGGGTGTTGAAGAAGGGAGAGCGGGTAACGCATGGTAGAGCTGGATGTTTTCACCACAAAGGGCACGATGGCTCACAAAGGTTTTGCGGTTGCGATTCCTTCGTGGGCCGTGGTTTCTTGGGGTGGAGAAGCGTTGATTTTGGAACCACGGGGTTGGAAAACTGGGAAATTGCGCGAAATGATCGCCGTCAACAACAACAGGGTTCCCGCGATGACGTAAGAGACGCGGGGTGTCCAGGCATCGGCGACCCAGCCGGAGAGGGTTACGGCCAGCGGGCTGACCACCTGAGTGCCCAGGCTCATCGTCGCGCCCACGCGCCCGCGGAAAGCGTCATCGGTGTGGGCATCCACCCAAGTCGCGAGCGGGATACTCACCACCGAGAGGGCCGCCCCGATCAAAAAGCGGTAGACAAACGCCAGGGGCAAGGAAGTGTTCAGGCCAAATAACACCGCACTCATGCCCCATCCCGCCGCGGCCCAAAAGTAACTGCGCCCGCTCCGTTGAAACCACCTCGAAAAACGGCCTAACATCAGCGCACCCACAAAACTGCCCAGGAGGGAGGCCGTCGCCAACGCGCCATACAACGCTGGCCCCCCCTGAAAAACCCGCTCGGCAAACACGACATGCACCGGCCAGAGAAACGCCGCCCCAAAATCCCCCAACGTCAACAGGGCAAACAGACCCAGCAACACCCGGTTCCCCGCAACATACCGCACCCCCTCCCGCACCTGGGTCAACATGGAGAAGCGTGGTGTTTTTTGGGGAGCTTGCTGAGGCAAACGGCACAAAGCCAACAAACCCGCCGAGATAAAAAAGCTCAGGCCATTGAGCAAAATCGCGGGCGAAGTCCCCATCCCCAACACCCACCCGCCCACGCCACTGACCACCGTCGTGATCAGCCGGGCACTAGCCGTTGTCAGCGCCCGGCCAGTCAGCCACGCTTGCGGGGGTAAAAGATTGGGCAGAACCGCCCGGTACGCGGGGAAAAAGAGGTTCGACCCCACCCCCAACAAAAAAGTGGTCCCGTACAGATACCCCAGGTGGAACGGCATGATGTTCAGCAGGATGAACAGCCCCAGCACCACCCCACCCCGAAACAAATCACTGCCCAACATCAGCATTTTCCGGTTCATCCGGTCCGCCAACGCCCCCGCCAGGGTGCGGAACAACAGATCGCTGACTACCCCTACGAACAAATTCCCACCGACCGAGAGGGCCGAACCCGTCTTTTCCAGAATCAGCCAGTTCAGCGCCAGGTTGAACAGCACATCCCCGCTCAACGAAACAGACATCGCCGCCCACAAGAGCCGGAAATCCCGATGGCGGAACACCTCCCGGTAGGAGACCGTGCGAGGCTCAGGCATCCACCGTCTCCACCAAACCTACCGAATGCAACTGCTCGACAAAGGGCACCACTTCCGCCCGGAAATGAGTTTCGGTCAGGGCGTGGTGCGCCGCCAAGTGCGCGCACAAGGCCGGGAGTGCTTGGGGTTGGGCCAGCGCCTCCCACACCGCGCGCCCGGTCCGGTTGAACACAAAGATTTTCCCAGCCGTGGCAACGAGTAAACCCGTCGGGAGCGGGTGGCTGGCTGTATCAACTCTGCGGAATTGGGACGTGTTTTGCATGGGCAACCTCCTGTGAGATAAAAAGAGCGAACCGGTACGCCCAACACCACGCCCGGTGAAGCATCCGCGCGGGGATGGGACCGCCCTGATTTTCTGTCCAAAGCCGGGCCGAGGAACGGGCGATCTGCCGCCCAATCCAGATCACGCCCGGACGGTTTAACCCAATCCCGCGCGGGGTTCCAGGCCAACGGAGGGCGGTGACCCGCCCAAACACGGCATCGGAACCGATCCAATTCCCCGGAATCCCGCGCGAGAGCAACCGATCCCCGGCTTGTAAGACGCGCCCGCCAGATTCATCCACCTGGCACACCCGGTGAGCCACGAGAATGTGCAGGACGGGGTCTTCAAACACGAACAAATCACCGGGCTGGAGGGGCTGGCACATGCCCCACTGTACGCACAAATCTACCGGGCCGTGCAAACTGGGGGCCATGCTTTGGGTATCGACATAATGCACCCAGGAGGGATGCTGTTCTTTCGCCCATACGTCGCGCAAAAAACGTCGGAGGGCGGGGTTATCGGGAGGCAGGGAGGGCGCCATGGAGAGGGAATAGGACATCGGGAAGAATACAGACGGGTTAAAGGGATTGAAGTAGCCTAGCCCCTTGTGGGCGTTAACGATTGGCACAAGGGGCTAGACTACGTTCGGGGACTAACAATGATCGCGGTCGTCGTAAGGGTTGTCTTCGGACGTGCCGTAGGCCAGGGAGAGATTCGCCTGTTCTGCGGCTTCTTCGAGGGTCAGTTCGAGGACGGTCGGGGCCGTCCAGGTGGGGGTGGGTTCGTTTTTATCGTTCATTTGAAGCTCCTTGAGATGTTTCAAAATTTTCGATCCGATGTCCTATCCGCTCTCCACGAAGCGGTACTTTTTACTAAAAAGAGAAGCTGAAATTTATGGCTTCGTCCCTGTTGAACCACAAAGGACACAAAGGCTCACGAAGGTTTTTTCCTTTGTGCCCCTTCGTATCCTTTGTGGTGAATTCCTTTTGGGTTGCGAGCCGAGTTAGGGAATCAGCGTTTGCAAGCGGATTTCTTGTACCCAGCCCGCTTCTTGATTGGGTAGGGAAACCTGCACCCAACCAGGAGCGATGATTTCCGAAGGGGATATCACTTTGACAGGTGTGCCCGGCGTGAGCCAGGTGAGGGGTTGGCCTTGCGGCTGGGTATACAAAAAACTCCCTTCTCCCGCCACGACAACCAACCCGGTTTTCGGGATCGTCACACGCAAGAGTTTGGCCGCGTCCACCCACCCTGTTTGGTCTTGGAAAGCGACTTGCGCCCAGGCTTGTCCGCCGTAGGGTTCCCACGCCTCCAAAAACCGGATGACCGCGCCGTTCTTCACCCAGGTCAGGATGGTTTGTCCCGGCGCTTGCCAAAGATACACCCCTTCGCCCGTCGGATTCCAGACCACGCCCGTGGTGGGGATCGTCAAGGGGGTGGCCGTTGGATGTGGGGTAGCGGTTGGTGGCAAAGTCGGCAAAGCGGTTCGGGGGGGGTGAACCGTTTGCGTGGGAGGGAGGGTAGGGGGCACAGTTTCCGCCAGAACTGGGGGTAAACGCTGAAGCCAAAAGAGGCTCATCCCGAAAAAGCTGGCCAGATAAACCCATGTGACAGGTCTCCATTTCCAAAGGTGTGTGCGTGCGACGACGCCATCCAGCCGTTGACTCCGGCGTTTCCACAGCCGGATCAACAAACTCCCTAACAAAACCAGGGCAAATAGAGAAAAAAGCGTTGAGGCATCCACGCCCTCTATCGTAGCAAAGGGGCTTTGGGGGTCTTGAAAAACCGTCGCGTTTTACTGCACGCTTCCCCACACGGGGTCCGGCAATTTCCCCTCCGCTCGCCAATCCGCGAGGAGGATCGCCGCATCCCCAGGCACGGTTCCGAGGGCCGCGCGGGCTTGCTGTAACCGCCCCGGCCCCAGGACGGTGAACACCAACCGCACCTTACCCCCCGCAAACCGCCGTGTGTACACCAGGGCGCGGTTGAATCGACTGATCAACTT
>JABWBV010000031.1 GCA_013359445.1 Anaerolineales bacterium
ATCTCCACTACGCTCGCGCAAGCGTCCCCGCCGATTTACTCGCCTGCGCCACCGCACGGGCCAGGAAAAATCTGGAAAGCGGCGTCGCGTTCAGCGAGGGGGAATTGAGCTTTTACCAGCTGTTGAACTGGGAACGAGCCATTCCCTTTCTCCCGGAGGGGGTGGCGAAGGACGCGCGGGACAGGATTCTGACCGCGTACCGCTCGCTCCGCCCACTCACGCAAGAGAAGTTATCCGAGTTAAAGGTGTACATGATCGCCCCATCCCCGGATTCGCTCGCCGCGCTTGCCCTGCCGGAGATCATTGAACCGATGCTGGAAAACGAGATCGGCAATCAGGCTGAAGATGGCGCGTGGTGGCCTGGCTGGCATTGGGGCCAATACGATGACGTGTGGGAAGTCGCCAAAAAGGAGTGGGCGGGCCGGATTACGGTGGACTGCCTGCTGACGTTGAAGAATTTTGGCAAGTTGTAGGCTCCGCACCCTTCGACTACGCTCAGGATGCTACCGTTTTTCATTAACCGTTAAAAATTTACAATTTACAATTCACTATTATGAATCGTTGCCCCTGGGTTCCCCCCCACCTCCCCCTGTACGTTCAATACCACGATGAAGAATGGGGCGTGCCTGTCCACGACAGTCAAGCCCTGTTTGCCAAACTCTGCCTCGACGGCGCGCAAGCCGGGCTGACGTGGTGGACGATCCTGCAACGCCGCGAGCATTATTACGCCGCGTTCGACGGGTTCGCCCCCCACAAGATCGTCCATTACGACGAGACCAAAGTCGCTGAACTGCTTGGCAACGCGGGCATCATCCGCAATCGGCTCAAAGTCCAGTCCGTGATCAAAAACGCGCGCGGCTACCTGCAAATCGAAGGAGAAAAGGGCAGTTTTGGCGAATTCTTGTGGAGTTTTGTCGGCGGGCAAACCCTTGTCCACGAAATTCACACGCTCAAAGATTATCCCACCACCAGCCCCGAATCCGAGGCGATGAGCAAAGCGTTGAAAAAGTACGGGTTCACGTTCGTTGGCCCGACGATTGTGTACGCGTTCATGCAGGCCGTTGGGATGATCAATGATCATGCAGAGGATTGTTTTCGGCGGGAGGAAGTTATGAAGGGGTGATGGGATTGGGTGAAAACGCTTGAAAGAACTTTTTGCGTGTTGCGTATTTTGATTTTACGCAACACGCAATACGACGCAAAATATCCAAACAACCTTAAGGAGAAAAATTTATGTCCCCCAAAGTCCACGTCAGCACGCTCTTTTACTGGTGCAATGACATTGCCGCAACCAAAAATTTCTACGCCGACCTGATCGGTCTGGAAGAAACCTACTACGATGAAGAAGCGGGTTGGTTCACCTGCCTGAGTAACGATCTCAACATCGTTTTCATGCGGGCCAGCGCGCCCCTCTCTGGGTTGGCAGATTGGGCCAAACAACCGGGGTATCGCGGAGGTACAGTCGAGGTCCCTTCGTGGGTGATCACCGTCCCCGCCCAGGAATTTCAGGGCATCGTCGCCCGTTTGAAAGCCGCCGGCGTTCCGTGCCTGAACGATGCCCCCATCTCCCCCCAGCCCGATCATTGGCAGTTTTTTGTCCTTGATCCGATGGGTAGTACCGTCGAGGTTTTCGCAGAGCCAGCATGACCTCTCTTGAAATTCACCCCGCGACGGCGGAACGTTGGCCCGATCTGGAATCGCTCTTCGGCGAGAAGGGCGGGTACGCGGGCTGTTGGTGCATGTTTTGGCGTCTCCCCCGCGCGGATTTTAAGAAGATGAAAGGCGAAGGGACCAAAGCTGTGCTCAAAGAAATGACGTGCAAAAACGAAGTCGCCGGGTTGATCGCCTACGTGGACGGACACCCCGCCGGGTGGTGTTCCCTCGGCCCCCGCGAGGATTACGCCGCCCTGGAAAATTCCCGCGTCCTCACGCGGGTGGATGATCAGCCTGTGTGGTCGGTGGTGTGCTTTTTTATGGCTAAACCCTACCGCAAAAAAGGCTTGATGTCCGCCCTTTTGCAAGGGGCTGTGCAATATGCCCGAGAACACGGTGCGACAATTTTGGAAGGCTACCCGCTGGACATGCAGAGTCCCCAACTCGCCGGGCAAAAGTTGAACACGTTCGGGGGGTATATGGGCATTGCCTCCGTTTACCGCGCGGCGGGCTTTGTGGAAGTCGGACGGGCATCGGAGACGCAGGTGATTATGCGGCGTAAACTATAAATTATGAATTTTGATGAACTTTTCCGCCAACGTTACGACGTACTTTACGATTTTTGGATTGCGGTGGTTTGGAGTGATGTGCCAGAAGTCTTAATGCGCCAGCGACCCCATCCCCGCGTCAACTCGATTGCCTGGAATTTGTGGCATATGGCGCGGGTGGAAGATGCAGGCCTCAACCGTTTCGTGGCAGATCGCCCCCAGGTTTGGGAGGAGGACTGGATGGAAAAGACGAACGTCCCCTGGCGGCATCACGGCTCCGAGATGTCCTTCCCCGAAGTGGATGACCTGAGCCAACGGATTACGCTCCCCGCCCTGCGCGATTACGCGGACGCCGTTCACCAACGCACGCTCGAAGTCGTGGAAACGTTGAACCTGGACAATCTGGCGGCCCTCGTCCCGACCGAACGTATTCGAACCATTATCATGGATGAAGGGCTTGCCCATTCCAACCCGGATGGTTTTATCCAAACCTACACGGGCTGGACGAAAGGAAAATGCCTGATGAACTTTTGCCTGACGCACCCCTACCAACACATTGGAGAAATCGGGGTGATTGCCGGTTTGCTGGGCATTGCGGCATGACATAAAAGGTGCGACGCACTAACTCCATGAAGTGCGTCGCACCTGGCACCTTAAAAGCGAGAGAGCCGGAACGCCACATCCGGCTCTCACTTTAAGGAGGAGAAGAGAAATCGCCCTTCGGATATAATCTTAACCCACTGCCAACCATCCTGCTTGACGCCCGCCCTACACTTTCCCTACGCTTTTCACACGTTTTTTTCGTGTCACAAATGCCTTTCAATGTGCCTTGTCTACTGAATCCTGATTAACCCAGTAACCCACCCCGCACCCTTCGACTACGCTCAGGGTGCTCCCACTCATTACTCATCACTCATTACTAATCACTATGGATCTCGCCATTAAAACCGACCACCTTGGCCGCATTTACAAAATTCGCGGCGGAAAAAAGACTGAAGCCAAAGAACTGATCGCCCTCAACGATGTGAATCTTGAAGTCCCGCGGGGCGAACTATTCGGCTTGCTCGGCCCGAACGGGGCGGGTAAAACCACCCTGATCAAAATCCTGACCACCCTCCTCGCCCCCACGTCCGGGCGGGGGATCGTGGCGGGGTTCGACGTGGCCGCGGACCCCGAAAAAGTCCGCCCCCGGATCAACATGGTCTCCGGCGGCGAATCGTCCGGGTACGGCCTGCTGACCGTGCGGGAAAATCTTTGGATGTTCGCGCAGTTTTACGGCATCCCCTCGAAAATCGCCAACGAACGGATCAAGAGTCTGCTCGAAATCGTCGGCCTCGCGGATCGGATGAACACGAAATCGTCCGACCTGTCCACCGGCCTGCGCCAGAAGATGAACATCGTCCGCGGCTTTCTCACCGACCCGGACGTGTTGTTTCTGGACGAGCCGACGCTGGGGCTGGACGTGGGCGCGTCCCGCGACACCCGCAAACTCATCCGCCAGTGGATGTCCACCAACCCCGACCGGACACTGCTCCTCACCACCCACTACATGGTCGAAGCGGACGAACTCTGCGACCGCGTGGCGATCATCAACGGCGGGAAAGTACTGGCGTGCGATACCCCCGCGAACCTGAAACACCGCCTGCAAAAAGATGCCCTCTTCCGCCTGGAAGTCAGCCCGTTGAACGGGTTGGGCGTTGCCCCGTTTGAGGCGTTGCCCGGCGTCCGCACCGTGACCCACCGCCCGCTCGATGGCCGCGCCGTGCTGGAATTCATCCTCGCGGAAGAAGATGTGCTCGGCACGGTCATCAACACCATGACCACCCACAACATCCGCATCCTCAACTTCCAAAAGCGCGAACCCACGCTCGAAGATGTGTTTGTGGATTTGGTGGGGAAGAGTATGGCGGAGGTGGAAGGTGGCAACTAATATCCAATCCCCAATCTCCAATACCCGCATCCCCAAAAATACCGGTTGGCGCCTCTTCCTCCAAACCGTCATCGCCCGCGCATACCCCCGCGTGATCGGGCAACAACGGGAGAAGTCGTGGGTGTTCTTTGACCTGTTTCTGCCCATTATGGGGGTGGCGGCGTATGTGTTTGTGTACCGGGCGATCAAAGCACCGGAAGATTACGTGGGGTTTGTCGTCGTCGGCGGGGCGATGACGGCGTTTTGGCTCAATGTGCTGTGGAGTATGTCCAGCCAGTTGTATTGGGAAAAAGAGACGGGCAACCTCGGCCTGTACATTATGGCCCCCAATTCATTGATGGCGATCCTGCTCGGGATGGCGCTCGGCGGGATGCTGGCGACCATGCTGAGGGCGACGATCATCCTCGTCTTGGGAACCTGGATGTTCGATGTCCAGTTCGCCGTGTCGAGTTTTCTCCAATTGTTCGCCGTCTTCACGCTGACGATGACCGCCCTGTACGGAATGGGCATGATGTTCGCGTCGGTGTATCTACTCTTGAGCCGCGAGGCCTGGCATTGGTCGAATCTGGCGCAGGAGCCGGTGTATCTGGCGTCGGGCTTTTACTTTCCGATCAAAAGTTTCAATTTCTGGATCGCCGCGGGCGCGTCCATCATCCCGCTCACGATGGGGCTGGATGCGATGCGGCAGTTGGTGTTCAAGTCCGGGCCGTCGTTGGGGTTTGTGAGTGTGCAACTTGAGATTGGGGTATTGGTAGTGTTGTGTGTGATCTTTCTGATCGCGGCGAGGTATTTGTTGCGGTATATGGAAAAGTTGGCGATTCGGGAGGGGAGGATTACGGAGAGTAGAAGGTAGATAATGGCAGACGCATACGAGAAATTTATCCTTTCAATTTCGGCTGATGAGTATTGGAAACGAATCGTTGAGAGCGGTTGGTTGGAATGTTTGCCGTTAGACAAATATTTAGAACTTGAAGAAAACGTTAGGCAGGCATTTTTGAGAAATCCATTGTATGCCCACTCTTCTCTTGCCGTCACAATCGTAGATAGCGAATTTTGCAGTGAACACCCATATAAAGACCTTTTAGAAGAATTAGAATCAAACTCATTTGGACAGTTTCAGCCGAGAGACATAAGAGAAGTTTGGAAAGATGACCACTTTGAAGTGGCTTTTACCCTCGATAACCAACTTTGCAAATTTACCGCGAACAATTACGCCGACTATTATGATGATCAGATTATTCATTTGATCAACACTAAAATAACTGAACAGGGAATAACAAGCCAATTTTTAACTTTGCCAGCGTCAGATCAGTGTTTTTTCTTTGTCTTTGTAAATCCCGATGTATATCGTAAAGCTCAGAAACTAAAAGTAATCCCTCCGCAGAAATTCTTCTTGATCAGAGACGGGATGATTTCGCAAAATTTAGATCAGTATCTAAGAACTTTTTATGAGGCATTGGAAAAATGACCACAACCACCCTCAACTTCCCGCTCTGATCAGGATGCAGCCACAAAAGGAAAACCACGTTCAGACTGTCGGCAGCACCCTGAGCGGAGGCTTTGCGTAGTCGAAGGGTGCGGGGAACTTGTACGTCCCCCGCATCCTTCGACTGCGCTGGACACAAGTTAATTCAAGAGTCGAGTAACTTCCCGCTCAGGATGCTTCCACTCATTACTCATCACGAATCACGTTTCACGAATCAAACAATGACCACACTCCCCCAATCCCCCACCTCCAACCTCTGGCACTCCTTCAAAACCGCCGCGTGGCTCGGGTGGCAGATCGAGTCCAACTGGACAGACCCGCTTGTCTTCGCCATCTACTCCGTCGTTAAACCCCTCTCCGCGGCAGCGATCCTGGTCGTGATGTACAGCGTCATCACCGGCGGCGATTACGCCAACCCCATCTTCCCGTACATCTACCTGGGCAACGCCTTTTACCAATACGTCGGGGCGATCATGGCGGGCATTTCGATGGCGATCATTGACGACCGAGAACACTACCGGATGCTCAAATACATCTACGTCGCCCCGCTCAATATCCCGATGTACCTGCTGGGGCGCGGCGTGGCGCGGTTCCTCACCGGCTCGGTCTCCGTATTCATCACCGTCACGTTTGGCGTGCTGTTTTTGAAAGTCCCGCTTAACGTGCTGGAAGTGAACTGGCCGCTATTTTTCCTGACCCTGTTCGTCGGCGTGATCATGCTCGCGATGATGGGGCTGATTCTGGCGGGGGTCACACTGTTGATTGCCAACCATGTCTGGTTCATCGGGGAAGCGGTGGCCGGAGCGTTGTACTTATTCAGCGGGGCGATCTTCCCCCTGGAAGTCCTGCCCGCGTGGTTACGTCCCCTCGGGTTTGCGATGCCGCTCACCTACTGGCTCGAACTGGTGCGCCGCGCCCTGATCGGTAACGCCGCCGCCGCCTTCCCCACCCTCGCCGCGTTTTCCAACGCCCAACTGCTGGGGATTTTGGCCGCACTGACGGTCGTGTTTGGGCTTTTGGGCCTGTACGTCTTCCGTAAATGCGACCATCTCGCGCGGGAAAAGGGGATGATTGATATGACAACGAACTATTAACCCCTCGTTTGTAGTCAGGCACGCCAGTGCCGTATCGCGCAAAGCGGCACTCCGAAGACTACGTGCCTGACTACGAACGCCCATCTTCACTTTGTCTGAAATTGTCATCCTCCTCCATGGCCTCGGCCTCACGCGGCGCTCGATGCAACCCCTGGCGGGAAAACTCGCCGCCCGCGGATTCCAGACGCTCAATCTCGATTACCCCTCCCGAAAATTTCCCCTCGAAACCCTGGCCGGGCGCGTGTGGGCGGACATTCAAACGACCTTCGGCACCGTGCCCGGCACGCCCCCGCCCCCGTTGAACTTTGTCACCCACTCGATGGGCGGGATCGTTGTGCGGGTGCTGGCGCGAGATTTCCCGGTGCAGATTCACCGCGCGGTCATGCTCGCCCCGCCGAACCAGGGGAGTGAATGGGCGGATGCCCTCCCCCGCGCGTGGATGGGTAAGGTGATGGGGCCAGCGGGTCTTCAGTTGGGCACATCCCCGGACAGCCTCCCAAACCAGCTCGGCCCGGTGAATTTTCCGTTGGGAGTGATTGCGGGCAGTTTCCCGGACAACCCCCTCGCCCCGTTCATCATCCCCGGCCCGAACGATGGGCGGGTGAGCGTCGCCCGAACGCAGGTGGCGGGGATGGCGGATCATATGACGTTTCCGGCGGGGCATTTTTTCTTGCGGTATTTGCCGGGGGTGGTGCGGCAGGTGGTGGGGTTTTTGGAGAAGGGGAGGTTTAGGTAGTATATTGAGAACTTTGTAAGTATTCTGAGACATGTCGGGGCGAGCCGGGCAGGAAGTGGTTTAAGATTGCAAGAAAGGACCATCCCCGCCCGTCTCGCCCTTACCCGCCCACAAGGGGCTAGGCTACGTTAAATCAAATGCGCCGGACTCGATGTCCGGCGCATATTTTTGGAGGGGAACTGATCAGGGTTCGGTCAACTTCACCGAGGCGGGTTCGCGGGGAGGTGATTTGGGGGTGGGGCGTTTGCCGGGGCGGGGAAGCCGCGCGAGCAGGGTTTGGGCACCCTTTTTGATGAGGGGGAGGCGGAGGGCGAGGAGAATCAGCACGCCTGCGCCCCACGCGAGGGGTTCGGTGGTGTCCGCTTTCACCAGCCAGATGTAGTGGATGATGACGAGGAGGTCGGCGAGGTAGACCCATTTATGCAGGGTTTTCCAGTTTTTGCCCAGGCGTTTTTGCCAGCCTTTGGTGGAGGTGAAGGCAAGGGGGAGGAAGATGAGGAAGGCGGCAAATCCGACGAGGACGTAACGCTTTTCCAGGATGGTGGTTTTGAGGTTTTCCCAGGTGAAGCCAAACGCCCAGAAAAAGTTGTCGAAGAGGAAGATGGTCAGGTGCAGGGCGATGTAGACGAAGGCGTACACGCCCAGGGGGCGGCGCATGTTGAGGGCGGGGCGGAATTTGAACAGGCTGTAGGTGGGGGTGCAGGCGAGGGAGAGGACCAGCAAGACGAGGGCGGTCTTTCCGGTGCGGAAGGTGAGGTCCTGAATCGGGTTGACGGTGAGGTTGTCCGTGAAAATGGCGTAGACCATCCACGCGAGCGGGAGGAGGGCGCCGACGTGCGTGGCGATTTGGAGGAGTTGGCTTTTGCCGGGGCGAGGGGGCATGGTGGGCATGGGGGATCGGTTGGTTTGTCGGTTTGCTGATTTGCAAGTTTGCTGATTGGCAGAATCGTTAGAAATTCTTCGCGAGGTCCATGCCAGCGTAAAGTCCGGCCACTTCTTCTTCGTAGCCGTTGAATTTGAGGGTGGGGCGGCGGCCCAGTTCGCCGATGCGGCGTTCGGAGGCTTGCGACCAGCGGGGGTGGTGAACGTCGGGGTTGACGTTGGCGTAGAAGCCGTATTCGTTGGGGGCGGCGCGCATCCAGAGGGAACTGGGTTGCCCTTCGGAGAGGACAATACGGACGATGGATTTGATGCTTTTGAAGCCGTATTTCCAGGGAACCACGAGGCGGATGGGGGCGCCGTTTTGGGGGAGGAGTTCTTTGCCGTACAAGCCGGTGCCGAGGATGGCGAGGTCGTTCATCGCTTCGTCGAGACGGAGGCCTTCGACGTAGGGCCATTCAAAGCGGCTGTATTTTTGTTCGGGGAATTGTTCGGGGTCGTGCAGGGTTTCGAACCGCAGATATTTGGCCTCGGCTTTGGGTTGGACGACTTCGAGCAGTTTGTGAATGGGGAAACCCATCCAGGGGATGACCATGCTCCAGGCTTCGACACAGCGCAGGCGGTAGATGCGTTCTTCCTGGTCAAACATGGTGCGGAGGTCGTCGATGTCGAAGGTTTGGGGGTTGTTGACCAGACCACTGACTTCGAGCGTCCAGGGGGAGGTTTTGAAGTCGCGGGAAAGTTTTGCGACGTCTTCTTTGTCGGTGGTGAATTCGTAGAAGTTGTTGAAGTTGGTGACTTCTTTGTAGGTGTTGAGGGGGTCGCCCAGTTCGTCGGTGGCGGCGCTGGCCTGGGGACTGGTTTCGTCGGCGGGATCAGGGGATTGCCCGGAGGGGGCGTCCGAGGAGGCGTCGGAGGCAGACGGAGCGTCGGACGCGGGTTCGGTAGGGGCACACGCCGCGAGGGCGAGCGCACCCGCAGTGACAATGCCCATGCTTTTTAGAAAAGCGCGACGATTGAGGTAAACATGTTCGGGGGTAATTTCGGAGGAGGGGATTTTGATCATGGGAGGTTCCTATGCGTGTTGCGTATTGGGTATTCTGTATCAGGAAAACTACGGAATACGCAATATCAGGGATAAGTTTCGGCCAAGAGGGCGACAATTGCCGCTTCGGTTTCTTCATAAGCACCCTCGCCAATGTGGGTGTAGCGCAGGTTGCCGTTTTTATCGATCAGGTAGAGGGTGGGCCAGTAGCGGTTATTATACGCGCTCCAGGTTAAACGTTCATTATCTTGTGCGACGGGATAGGGTACGTCCAGGTTAATGAGCGCTTGTTTCAGATTGCCCAAATCTTCTTCATAGGTGAATTCGGGGTAATGATTGCCGATCACCACCAGGCCCTGGTCTTTGTACGTGTTGTGCCAGGTGCGTAGCGAAGGGATGACGTTTTTGCAGTTGATACAGCCAAACGTCCACATATCGAGCAGGACCACTTTGCCGCGCAGGTTGGCGAGGCGCAGAGGTTCTTCGGTGTTCAGCCAGATGTCATTTTGCAGTTCCGGCGCGGGGCCGAGGTTGGGAAGGTTCACGGCAGGTTCCTCTTGGGTGGTTTGAGCTTGGACGGCGGGGTTTTCACTGGTTGGGGCGGCAGGGAGAACCGCACAGCCCGCCAACAAAAAAAGTAGGGGGATTAAAATCCATTTTCGCATCATGGGTGCTCCTGGGTTTCGTTTCATTACCCCTGCATTGTAGCGAAAGGAGATTACGAAAGTATTAAGAGATGGCAGGGCTTTTGGGCAACGAAAACCGCATCACCGTTCCCCGTCCCACCGCGCTCTCCACCCAAATCCGCCCCCCATGGGCCTCGATGATCCCCTTCGCAATCGCCAACCCCAGCCCGGCCCCTCCACTGACATACCCCTCGCGCGAACGACTTTTTTCGCCCCGGTAAAAACGATCAAAGACATGGGGCAAATCTTCCGACGAAATCCCGATCCCGCTGTCCGCCACGGACACCACGACCGAGCCGTTTTCCACCCCCGCGCGGACGTGGATCGCCCCGCCCGCGGGCGTGTGCCGGATCGCGTTCTCGATCAAATTGCGGAACACCCGGCTGATCTTTCCCGGCGCCATCCAAAGCGGGTCCACGTCTGGGGCCACTTCCCCCGTGAGCGCCAGGTTTCGCATCACCGCCCGCGCGGCAAACGCCCCCAACGTGTCGGAAATCAGATCAGAGAGGGACGCGGCCTCCCGTTGGAGTTCTAGCCCGCCCGCGTCAATTTGCGCCAGTTCAAACAGGTCGTCAATCAACGTACTCATCCGGTTGGTTTCTTGCTGGCTTTGTTGCAGGTAGCGCGCCACCGTTTCGGGGTCATCCACCACCCCCTCGGCCAACGCATCCAACATGGCGCGGAGCGAGGCGAGCGGGGTGCGGAGATCGTGCGAGGCCCAGGCCACCAGATTGCGGCGGGCCTCGTCCAGGGTGCGTTCGGCTTCGCGGGCTTGTTCGAGCCGCGCGGCCATCTCGTTAAAAGAGCGGGTCAGGTGGGCGACTTCATCCTCCCCCTGCACGGGCACGCGGGTCGTAAAATCGCCCTCGCTCAGTTTTTCCGCCCCTTTCATTAAATCGCGCAACGCCTGTGTGACGGACGTTGAAATAAAATAGCCAAAGGATACAGAAATACTACTGGCAAAAAGCAAAAGCATTGTTGCCAGGACAAAATCGTGTTCGTTGATGAACATCAGCCGCGCCGTCACCCACACATTGACGAGCGTTAGCCCTGCCGCGAGCAGGTAACTGAGCGCCAACCCCTGCGCCAGACTGGGCAGACGCCGCCACCACCCCATGCGGTGCGACACCCATCCCACCCCCCCCGACACCAATCCCGTCACAGCCAACAGCCCCGCCAGCGAAACCAGATCGCCCATCGGCGGGTGCATCACAAGGTAAATAAGCGCCAGCGTAAAGCCCAATGCGGCAAGGATGGTGAGGAGGTAGAGGAAGAAGCGGTTCATAGATAAATGGTTGAAAGTTGAAGGTTGAAAGTTAACCTTCAACTTTCAACTTTCAAACTTATACCCCACCCCCCACACTGTCAGAATAAACTTCGGCTCAGATGGGTCGGCTTCGATTTTTTCGCGGAGGCGGCGAATGTGGACGGTGACGGTGGAGGCGTCGCCGAAAAATTCGTAGCCCCACACCTGCTCGAGCAGTTGTTCGCGGGTGAAGACCTGGCGGGGGTGTTGGGCAAAATGATAGAGCAGGTCAAACTCTTTTGCACTGAGGGGGATGTTTTTCTCGCCGAGGGTGACCGCGCGTGCGCCCGCATCGATGATCATCGTCCCCAACGTCAGCCGCTCACCGGGTTCAATGGGGGTGGACCCGGCCCGACGGAGCACGGCATTCACGCGCGAGACCACCTCGCGCGGGGCGAACGGTTTCGGGATGTAGTCATCCGCCCCGAGGTCGAGGCCGCGAATCCGGTCGTTGGTCTCCCCTTTGGCGGTCAGCATGACGATGGGGATGGTTTTGTATTTGGGGTTCAGGCGCAGTTGGCGGGTGATGGTGAGGCCGTCAATCCCGGGGAGCATCAAATCGAGGACGATCAGATCGGGGATGTGGGTGGCGAGGGCATCCAGGCAGGCGTACCCGTCGGCGGCTTCGCGCACCTTAAAACCATCCCGCTCCAAATAGCGGCGGACAACTTCGCGAATGGTGGTTTCGTCATCAACGACGAGGATAGATTTGGGAGGGGGCATAGGTAGATTCCTGAGGGGCGAAAAAGGGTGGCTGAGCAGTTACAGGGGACTTTTATTATACCGATTTTACATGGTGAAAATGGATTTGTCGGGAGTTGTAAAAATAAAAGGCGTACCCTGTGTGATACGCTTCTTGCATTTTATTCGCCGGGGATTACGAAATTCTTACAGGCGGGAGAAAATAGCCCATGTGAGGGGCATTAACCATCCATTGTACATTTGTGAAATTATGTTACGATTTGCCCCCGGTCAAACCCCAGTATATCTATATATTCAGGAGAATAAATATGAGAACGCTTTCCAGAAATCAGTGGCTGGGAGGATTCATCCTCTTTTGCTAAAGTCTGTTGGTGCTCCTAAGGGCTTGTAAAAGAAAAATTTCGTAGATCGCTCCGGCGGCATTGCGCGGCAACTTGCCGACAATCCCGCCGGGAGGGAGGCCCGGATTTGGCAATCCGGGGTGAGCGGAAAACGCGGACTTATATTTTTACACCCCCACATTTTTGGCTTTCCCGCTGGAAGCGATTTTTGGCGCGGCCAATCGCACAACCGCCATGGGGATCTTTATGGAATGGGTGAGTGGCGGCTCCCCCACCCCAACGCCCGACCCCGACCGCGACCCCTCCGCCCGGAAGTGAGTATCCGCTCTATCTACCGGTGATCCGTAACTAACCCGTTTTTAAAAGGGTTCTACCGGAAAGACTGTGAAAGAACCCGTCATTGATGAAGGGGGTGGGGGATTAGACCCCCACCCTCTTCATCATGACGAATACTTTACACTGATAACGTTAGAGCCTTTAAAAGTCATCCCTGTATGGGGATGGCTTTCCCTTTTGTCTCTCCCGTGTTTACTGTGAAAGATTGGACAAGTGGAAGGAGTTGAGGTGGCCCAACCCCTTCCACTTGTTGGGCTTTTTTCATGGTGTTCCGGAAGAATCTCGTTTTTTTTACCGAAAGGAGCTAATTCAAATGACCCCCAAACCTACCTATCCATTCCTATGGCTTTCCCTTTGCCTTCTGATCTTGATCGCAGGCATATTGGGCTTCAGTAACCGCTCTCAGGTGTTCGCGCAAAGTCCCGATGGCACTTCTGAACCGACCGAAGGCGACAAAGAGGCTCTTGCCCGTCAGAAATTTATGGAACAATTTGAAGCCGACTTTTACGCCGACCCACAAAGCCGTACCCCGCTGGCCGCGACGCCCTGTGTGGGCGGGTTTGCCGGGCCGTACCCTTGTTCAAATGTGGATTTGTTGGCGTTTATGCCCCTCAATTCCATTGGCGCAGGCAGTGGCTCAAATGATATTTGGGGCTGGACCGACTCGCTCGATGGAAAAGAATATGCCCTGGTAGGGTTGACGAATGGGACTTCATTTGTCGATGTCACTGACCCCGAAAACCCGGTTTATCTAGGACGTCTCCCAACCCAAACCAGTAATTCCACCTGGCGCGACATCAAAGTCTACAATGACTATGCCTTTATTGTTAGCGAAGCCAGCGGTCACGGAATGCAGGTGTTTGACCTGACCCGGTTAAGAAATGTGGTCAACCCACCCGTCACCTTTACAAACGACACCCATTACAACCAATTCGGCAACGCCCATAATATCGCGATCAACGAGGACACCGGCTATGCCTACGCCATTGGTTCAAGTACCTGTGCGGGCGGCCTACACATGGTCAACATACAGAATCCGCTTAGCCCGACCAATGCCGGGTGCTATAGTGGCGATGGCTATACCCATGACACCCAGTGTGTGGTGTACTCCGGCCCAGACCCGGATTATCAAGGCAATGAAATTTGTTTCAGTTCGAATGAAGATAGTGTGACCGTGACGGACGTGACCAACAAAGCCAATCCGTTGCTCATTTCCCGCAACACGTATGCAGGGTCAGCCTACACCCACCAGGGGTGGTTGACGGAAGACCAGGTGTATTTTTTGAGCGATGACGAGTTGGACGAACAAAACTTTGGGCACAACACTCGGACGCGCATCTGGGATATGACGGATTTGGACAATCCATTCATTATTAATTTCAACGATGGCCCTAACCCATCGATAGACCATAACCTGTATACCCATGATGGGAATGCCTATATGTCCAACTACACCAGCGGCCTGCAAATTTTCGATTTGTCAGACGTTGCGAATGGTAATCTCACCCTTGTGGCCTACTTTGACTCCTACACAGCCAACAATAACGCCACCTTCAACGGCTCTTGGAGCAATTACCCTTACTTTGAAAGTGGCACGGTGATTCATACCGGAATTGGGGAGGGCTTGTTTATTACACGTCCTATTCTTGACCCCGGCTTTTCACTGTTTGCCGCAGAGACGGTTTTCTCCGTTTGTGTCGCCGGAGAGGTAGCCACCTCTCTTGATTTGCTTGACCAAAACGGCTACACCGGAACCGTGACCTTGAGCACCGTCAACCTCCCCGCGGGAAGCGCCGCCACCTTTGATCCCTCCTCCGTGATTGTCCCCGGCTCTAGCACGATGACCGTGACCGTCAGCACCACCCCCGCGGGCATGTATCCCTTCACCCTCCTGGCCGATGACGGAACGTTAACCGACACCTTGGACGCGACCCTCTCCATCTACGAGAGCGCTCCTGGCGCAACCACCCTCACCAGCCCAACGAATGGCGCGACGGATGTGCCTCTGCAACCGACCTTCACCTGGGACGCCGTTTCCGGAGCCGCTTCGTACTCGATCGAAATTGCCACCGACGCCGCATTCACCAACATCGTAGACTCCGCCACCGTCATGGGCACCAATTACACGCCCATCGCCGCTCTCGCCAGCAGTACCACCTACTATTGGCGTGTGACCGCCAGCAATACCTGTGGCGATAGCGCGGTTTCGGCGACCTTCTCTTTTTCCACTGTGGATTTGTTGTGCCGTGCGCCCAATCTGGCGATCCTCGATAACACGACCGTGATCGATACCTTTGTCGTTGGGAGCAGTGGCACCCTCGAAGACCTGAATGTTTCCCTTCTCGCCTCGCACACGTATGTCGGGGACATCATCTTCACCATCACCCATCAAGACACCGGCACCAGCGTCACCATTGTCGATCGGCCAGGCTATACGGGCACGGGCTTTGGTTGTTCGGGCAATAATGTGGATGCCCTGCTCGATGACGAAGGTGTGGATGGCCCGGTTGAGAATCAGTGTGCCAGCAATCCGGCCCTCTTCGGCAATCCTACCCCGAACAACCCTCTCAGCGCTTTCGACGGGGAAGACCTGTCCGGCACCTGGGTGATGTCCGTTACGGATAACGCCGGGGGGGATACCGGAACCCTCCAGGAGTGGTGTCTTTCTCCAACGTTGAGTACGCCCGCCAACGGTGCCCTTGATGGGACGGTGACCGACAGCGTTTCGGGCGATCCCCTGGTTGGAGCCACCCTCTCGGTGACCGGTTGGGTGACGGAAACGACCACCGACGGGAGCGGTCAGTACAGTCTGGTGTTGCCCGCTGGCAGTTACACCGTCACGGCCTCCGCCACCGGGTACGTCTCGGAAACGGTGACGGACCTCCTGATCACATCAGGGATGACCACCACCCAGGATTTTGCCCTGAACTTGTTGCCTGTCCCCACCGAGGCCGATCTGAACCTGAGTCAGACCGCCCCCTTAACCGTCACCGTCGGTCAAACGTTCACCTATACCCTGACCATCAACAATGCCGGGCCAGCGACCGCCCTCTCCGCGATCCTCACCGATACCCTGCCCGCGGGTGTGACGTTCGTCAGCGCGACGGGAGGGTGCGTGGAGGCCGCGGGGGTGGTGACCTGTACGCTGGGCGATCTGACAAACGGCGGAACCACGGTGGTTGAAATCGTTGTCACCGCCGACGCCGCTGGAACCCTCTCCAACGCCGCCGAAATCGGGGCCGCTTCTCCCGATCCCGATCCCAGCGACAACACCGCCAACGCCCAAACCGAAGCCGTAGCACCCCCACCTGGCGAAGAATTTAACCTCTACTTACCTATCATCGCTCGCCCGTAAGAAAAACCAACTACACGGCGAGGGTGTGCTGAACATCCTCGCCGTGTTCCCCGGAGTCTACTTATGAAAATTCAACCTTCTACCTTCTCGAAAATTTTGTTTCCCCTGACCCTGTTCTTGCTCCTCGCTGGAACCTGGTCGCACTTTTCCGTCACCGCCCAAACCCCGGACGTTTCCGAAACGCACCGCGAGGAGATCATGGCCCGACAAGAAGCCGACGCGCAAAAATTAAACCCCCTCGCCCCCATGGCCGCAACCCCGTGCGTCGACGGGATGGCCGGCCCTTACGCGTGTCTGGATGTGGACCTCTTGGCTTTCATGCCGTTGGCGACTATTGGGGGCGGGGGTGGCTCCAACGACATTTGGGGCTGGACTGATCCGCTCGATGGCAAGGAATACGCGTTGGTCGGGTTGACTAACGGCACTTCCTTTGTGGATGTCACCAACCCGGAAACCCCCGTATACCTGGGGCGTCTCCCTACCCAAACCAGCAACTCTACCTGGCGCGATATTAAAGTCTACGAAAACTACGCCTTCATTGTCAGCGAAGCCGGCGGACACGGGATGCAGGTCTTTGATCTCACTCGTCTGCGGGACGTGGTGGCCCCTCCCGTAATTTTTACCACTGATGCGTTTTACAACCAATTTGGCAACGCGCACAATATTGCGATCAACGAAGCGACCGGGTTTGCCTATGCCATCGGCACCAGCACCTGTTCGGGTGGGTTGCACATGGTCAATATCCAGAATCCGCTTACCCCGACGAATGCCGGATGTTACAGCGCGGATGGTTACACCCATGATACCCAATGTGTGCTGTACAGCGGGCCAGATGCCGATTATCAGGGCCACGAAATCTGCTTTAGCTCAAATGAAGATAGCATCACCGTGACGGATGTAACGAACAAAGCCGCGCCGGTTTTGATCTCGCGCAACACCTATGCCGGGTCGGCCTACGCCCACCAGGGTTGGTTGACAGAAGATCAGGTGTATTTTTTGAGCGATGACGAACTGGATGAACAATCTTTTGGGCATAACACCCGCACGCGTATCTGGGATATGACCGACTTGGATGAGCCATTCATTATTGATTTTAACGATGGTCCCAACCCGTCGATTGATCACAACCTGTACACTCATAACGGGTACGCCTACATGTCCAATTACACAAGTGGGCTACAAATCTACGATCTCGAAGAAGTGGCAAATGGCGTGCTAACGCTTGTGGCCTATTTTGATTCATACACCCCCAACAACAACGCGACTTTCAACGGCTCCTGGAGCAACTACCCCTATTTTGGCAGTGGCACCGTCATCCACACCGGCATTGGGGAAGGCTTATTCATCACCCGCCCTCAGCTGGAAACGTTCATCACCCTGGAAACCGAAACACAAGCGTTTGCCTTTTGTGGAGCAGGGAGCCAAAGCACGCTGGTTTCCCTACTTTCAAACGCTTACACAGGCGATGTAACCCTCTCCACACCCGACTTACCCGCTGGCACCACCAGTAGTTTTGAAACCAACCCCGTTCTCGCCCCGGGCACGACAGTCATGACCCTTACCGTGGCATCCACGAGCGCAGGAACCTATCCCTTCAATCTGCTGGCCGAAGATGCAAACAACGCCATCAGTACCCCCCTCTCCCTCGATGTGTTTGACGCCGCGCCGGGCACGCCGACCTTGCTTACCCCTGCCTCCGGAGCCGAAAGCGTGCCCTTTGTCCCCACCTTTACGTGGGAAACCGTCGCAGGGGCTGGCGCATACCGGCTGGAAGTCGCCACGGACGCCACTTTCACCAACCTGGTCTACACCGCCGAAATGACCACCACCACCCATACAATCACCGCCGCACTAGACGAACTCACCCCCTATCACTGGCGTGTCGTGGCCCAAAATGCCTGTGGTGAAGGACTGTTTTCGGCCTCCGCCAGTTTCACCACCCAGTTTGTCCCCTCTGTCCTCCTCGTAGATGACGACAACAATTCCCCGAACGTCCGCTCCTACTACACCGCCGCGCTGGACAGTTTGGGGCTGACCTATGACGTGTGGAACACCGCCAATAGCGACGACGAACCCGCCGCCTACGACCTCCACCCTTACGAACTGGTCATCTGGTTTACAGGTAGTGAAAGCAACGGTGCCGCTGGTCCCGATGCCGAAAGTGAAGCGAACCTGGCAAGCTGGTTGACTGCCCAAAATACCTGCCTGTTTTTGAGCGGACAAGATTATTACAACGACCGCGGCCTGACCAGTTTTATGCAAGCCTACCTGGGCGTAAATAGCGTCGAAACGGATAGCGGGAACTACTCTGTTGTTACAGGCGACAGCATTTTTGATGGGCTTGGGCCGCTCAGCCTGCTCTACCCCTTCGGCGATTATTCTGACAGATTATATGTCACGGGGAGTGCCCAAACAGCCTTCCTCGGCTCGAATGATCACCTCGCCGCCGTATATAAACAGGATGGCTACCAAACCACGTTCATGGCCTTCCCCTTTGAGGCGATCTATGGCGCGAACAACCGGAAAAATGTCCTCAATCGGTTTGTCGATTCCTGCGATCTCTCCGTCGCGGGCGCGACCCCCACATCATCAGCCCAAGCCGCAAGCCCCGGTGCGTCGGCCACCCATACCATTCAGGTGGTCAATTTGGGCACCACCTCCGATACCTTCAACGTGGTGATAAGTGGAAACCAATGGGACACCACCGCCCCGGAAACCCTCGGCCCCCTGACCCCAGGCGAAGTCGCCGTGTTGGAAGTGAACGTCCACACCCCGGCCCTGGCAACCGTCGTGGTCAGCGACACTTTCACGGTCACATTAGTCTCTGTCAATGATCCGCAGGCCAACACTGCTCAGGCCACCGGAATCACCTATCTTAACGTCACCCCTGGCGTAGCACTCAACCCCGCACTGAGCGGAGTAGGCGCACCCGGTAGCCAGGTGATTTACAACCTCACCGTTACCAACACGGGTGATTACACAGATCACTACACCCTCTCCATCTCCGATACATGGGGCGCGGACCCCGCCTTCTCCCTCACCGGCCCGATAGCCCCAGGCGAAAGCATTACCATTCCCCTCATGGTGCAGGTTCCTGCCGGAGCCTCACTGGGCGAGAGTGATACGGCCACCCTCACCGTTGTTTCTGGGTTAGATATGGATGTGCTCGCCACCGTTCAGGTTACGACCACCGTTGGCTACTATCAAACCTTCCTACCCGTGATGGTGCGATAGTCCCCTTTGTGTCTGCAAACAAAAACGGGACAGCCTTGGCTGTCCCGTTTTTTGTTCCCGAAAACTTTAATCTTCTCCGCTTGTAATTGGATTAAAATCGCCCGCGATTAACCGAAACACTCGAGTGTTGGGCTTCCACACCCCAACCGGGATAAAAAAATCAAGTACTCGTCTGGAGTACAAAACCCACCTACTCAGACCCTAAAGTTCGCGGCCTCCCGCAAACATTAGGGTCTTCATCTTGCAAGCAGGAAACCATGCACCCTTTACGTTCCCCATACGCCCCGGAAGGAGCTAAAAAAATTTGCGTCTTAAGCGATGCCCTCTGGCAGGATTTCACCCCAGCCCCGTTTTTGAAAAATTATGCCTGGGAAATGCACTACATCCAAAAAGCCACCGCCATCGCGCAAGTCACCGAACTCGCTCAACAGGATTTTGACGTTTTTCTGAACCTATGCGACGGCGCCTCCGACGAAGATCGCCCCGGCCTCGAAGTCGTACAAACCCTCGAACGCCTCCGCGTCCCCTTCACGGGCGCGGATACGACCTTTTACGAACCCACGCGGGAAATGATGAAACACGTCTGTCACACCCTAGGGTTAGGCGCACCCGGCGGTCTCTACGCCTTCACCCCTGCCGACGTGGACCGCGCCGCGCAAGAACTCCGCTTCCCCCTCATCGTTAAACACCCCAGCAGTTACAACAGCATCGGCCTGACCCCCGCCTCCCGCGTGGAAACCGTCGAACAGCTCCACGCGCAAGCCCAAACGATGTTCGCCCACTTCGGCGAGGCGCTGATCGAAGAGTTTATTGATGGCCGCGAATTCACCGTCCTCGTGGTCGAAAACCCGCACGACCCCACCCATCCCTTCGCTTACGCCCCCGTCGAATTCCGTTTCCCCGCGGGGGAGACGTTCAAACACTACGATATGAAAATGATCAACTACCGCCAAATGGACATCGTCCCCTGCCCCGACCTCGGATTGGCGGAAAAGCTGATGGAGATGTCGAAAAAGGTGTTTGTGGGGTTAAACGGTGTCAGTTACGGGCGATGCGACATTCGCGTCAACGCGGAGGGGGAGCCTTTCCTGCTGGAGATCAACCCCAATTGTGCGTTGTTTTACCCCGAAGAATACGGGAGCGCGGACCTGATCATTCTCAACGACCCCGACGGGTATGCGGGGTTCCTCGAGCGGATTTTCGACGCGGCGCTCGCCCGTTGCGCGGCAAGAATTTCTAATCCGGTAAGGTGAAATAGAAACTGGCCCCCTGTTCGACCGCCGCCTCCGCCCAGATTTGCCCCCCATGCCGGTGAACGATGCGCTGAACGGTAGCCAGACCAATGCCTGTACCCTCAAATTCCTCATAGCGATGCAACCGTTGAAAAGCACCAAAGAGCCGATCGGCATAGGCCATATCAAACCCCGCACCGTTATCGCGCACAAAATAGACCTTCCCCTTTGCCTGAATGGACATGCCAAATGAAATTTCGGCATGGGGCTGTTTCCCGGAAAATTTCCAGGCATTGCCCAAGAGATTTTCCAGCATCACCCGAAGGAGGCTGGGATCGCCGCTCCCCGTCAAATCTGGCTGAATTCGGATGGTTGCGTGCCGCTCGGGGGTTTGGGTTTGCAACGCCTGCAATATCTCTTCCGCGATGTGGCTCAGGGAGCACGCTTCCCGGTGAAATTCTTTGCGGGACACGCGCGATAACTTGAGCAAATCGTCGATGAGGGTGCCCATCCGTTGGGCCGCCTGCTGGACATTGGCGACATAACGTTGGCCTTGTTCGTCTAATTGTGGTGCATACATTTCCATCAGCATCGTGCTGAACCCATCAATGGCGCGTAGGGGCGCGCGTAGGTCGTGAGAGACCGAGTACGAAAATGCTTCGAGTTCCTGGTTTACCGCCAGCATGGCCTCGTTGGCCTGTCGCAATTCATCCTCGGCCCTTTTGCGCTCGGTAATATCTCGGTCAACCCCCAAAATAATCTGTTTTCCCCGTAAGGTCAGAAGGGACGTGGATACCTCGATGGGGTAAATCGTGCCATCTTTTCGGCGGTTTAAGTCTTCAAAGGTCAAATGTCTACCCTGGCGAAGTTTTTCCAGATAATCCGGCACGTCTGGCCCCGCGTTGATCAGGGAGTCTTCTGCGCCGATCAGTTCCTCGCGCGTGTAGCCGGTCATCCGGCACGCGGCTTCATTACAATCCAGAATACGCCCGGAACCGGTGCCCTCGTGGGGTTCAATGATCCAGATGGCGTCGGGTGATTCTTCAAAGAGCATCCGAAACCGTTCTTCACTTTCCTGCAAGGCGGCAGTGCGATCTTTGACGCGTTGTTCCAGCTCCGCGTTGAGTTTAAGAATCTCGGCTTTGGCTTGTTTTTGCACGTTGATATCCCGCGCCAACCAGACGATGAACTGTCCCTGCGGGGTTTCGTAAGCCACGGCGCGAGCCTGAAACCAGTTATGCGTTTCAGGCCCGGCCAGATCATATTCGTATTCGATGACTTCACTCGTCGCCGCCGCTTCATCCAGTTTTTGTTGAAACCGTTGGGCGATTTCCGGCGGGAAAATATCGTGGATGGTGCGCCCAATGATTTGTTCACGCGGCAGGCCAAGGCGCTCTTCGTGAACGGTAAAAAAGTCGTGATAGGTGCCTTGTGCGTCGGAGATGAACACCAGGTCTGGGATTGCGGTCAGGATCGAGCGGAACCGGGCCTCGTTCGCCCGAACGGTGTCTTCGGCGAGTTTACGTTCGGTAATATCCCGGTAATTGATAATGATCGCTTCAATCGTGGGATCAGCCAGCGCATTTTTCCCCATCCCGCTCACCCACCGCCAGTCCCCATTTTTATGCCGCAAACGAAACTCCGCGGAGACTTCCCCGTTCGACTTTTCGATCATGCCTTGGATGCAGGGGAGAATTTTGTTTAGATCTTCCGGGTGAATCAGATCAATCCCGCTGGAACCGATCAACTCATCGGGTGTATATCCCAACGTGGTTTCAATTGCCGGGCTGGCGTACAAAATTTTTGCCTGTGCATCCAACAGGGCGACGATCTCCGCAATATTCTCGATCAGGGCGCGAAAGTGGTTTTTACTGGCCTCAAGTTCCGCTTCAATGCGGTGCCGTTCGGCCAATTCAAAGCGGGCCAGGGCCAACGCCTGATTGACCATCCGGGTAGAAAGATGCAAAAAAGCCCCCGCCACTCCAAACGTGGCCGTTAAAATCACCCATTGTGTGAACCCCACCGTGCCTGACGAATCGGGCAAATCCCCGGCCCTTTCTGCGATGATCAACACCCCGACCAGGACGGAGTTCAACAGGATCATGCCCACCGCCGCTCGCCCGCCCGACAGAATTTCCGCCGCCAAAATCGACAACACCAGAATCGCCACGCCTGGGGTACGTACCGTTCCCAATACTGCTAACGACGCACTGACGGCCAGTGAAATCGAAATGGCAAACAAAAACCCGGCCATCCTGATCCACCCGCGCTTCATCATCCACCGAAAAACCTGGAAAAAAAACAATAACGAAATCATCATGCCGGAAACTGTCAGGTTCGTGGACCCAATGAACACCCCCAACACCCCAGCCGCACACCCTATCGTCATCGCATTGATGGCTGTGCTCAATAACCCTGCACGGCGTGTTTTTTCTTCATCTTCAAAGACAGGGGGTGCGAACCATTGTTTCAGATATGTCACCATGACAACTCCAGGTATTAACGAGATTTGATTTAACCGCTCATGTTACGCACGGACTCGGTGCGACGCAGGTGCGACACGCACTTGACCCTAGAGAAAAGCCAGGATTAAGACTTCGGAGCCGGAATAAAAATTACT
>JABWBV010000545.1 GCA_013359445.1 Anaerolineales bacterium
TTCGATCAGTCATGGGGTTCTCCTGTTGTTGGTTTTGGCAAACCACAGTCTACCCTATGACTGGTCAACTTTTAGCTTTTAGATGTACGGTAGAAAATTTTTATGGAATTTTTTGTTCACTCATCCATATATTGATCAACTCCGCCGTTTCGTCCCAATTGTGCTCCATCATCAAATTATGCCCCGCGCCTTCTACCAGCGCAAAATCGGCGTTGTAGTGGAGGGCGGTTTTGCGGAGGCCGTTGACGCTGACGACGGCATCTTGTTCGCCCGCGAGGACGAGCATGGGGGTGACGATATTCTCGGCGGGGGACCAGAAGGGGGGCATGTGCTGGTAGGGAACGAGGGCGGATTCCGGGCCGAGGTGGGCGTGCAGTTCTTCGGGGGAGATGACCGCGCGGGGGCCGAGGAACAGGCGTCCGGCGTGTTCGGGCGTGCGAATCCAGGGAGAGGAGTCCCAGGCCAGCATCACGCGGAAGAGCAGAGTCGGATCGAGTGGGAGAATCAGGGGCAGGCCGTCGGCCAGGGCGTTGTGCGATACCCACGGGGCGACCAGCACCGCGGCGGGTAGATCATCGCCGACGTGTTTGAGATACCATTGCGTGAGCGCGCCGCCCATGCTGTGACCGAACAAAACGGGTTTGCGCTCGTACCGGGCGACTTCCTCGCGCAAAAAATTCAAGTAATAATCGAGTGTGCAGAGCTGAATCGAGCGTTGGGTGGGCGAGTTGCCGTGTCCGGGCAGGCTGATGGCGTGGTTTTCCCAGCCCAGTTCGGCGAACCGTTCCTGCCAGAGATGCCAGCCCCACGCGTCGTGAAACATCCCGTGCTGGAACAACAGCGGCGTTTCGTGTTTGCGCTCGGTGGGGAGGTAGCTGATCCGTTCGATGCCGTTTTCGATGACGTGCTGGACGGTGTACGCTTTGCGGCGTTTGGTTTCTTTGATGGCGATGCCGTCCGCGGCTTTGTTCGCCCGTTCGAGCAGGGTTTGTTGGGGGTTGTTTTTGAAGATGTTCCAAAATACCCACACTTGCTGGCCGATGACATATCCGGCGGTGAGGGCGGCGAGGGTTTTGAGGAGTTTTTTCATGGAGGGAAAGAAATGACACAGAGATCACAGAGTAAGAAGGAGATTCACAGAGTTTAATAAAAAAATATCTCTGCGTGTCTCTGTGCCTTCTCTGTGCTCTTTGTGTAACTAGACGTTGATCGTTTGTAGTGCGCGGTGGGTTAAAGTAACCGCCACATCCTGCCGATATTCCGCCGATCCCCACTCATCCCCCGCTTCGGCGGTAATGTTGCGAACGGCATATTCCACGCCACCTGGTTCGGGAGCGTCCAGTGCCAGACGGGGGGTGTGACCCCATCCACCGACTACCACCCGCAAGCGTCCAGACGGCCATTTCGCCGCGGCGACGGTCACGATGGGGCGGTCGGCGGGGGTGCGGGCGACGTATTCGTAGGCGAGGGCGGGTTTGGTGGAGAAGGTGAGGAGGGTGAGGAGGCGGTGGGGGAGGGTAAAGAAGTTGGTTTGTTGGTTGGCTGGTTTGCTGGTTTGCTCAATGGTCTGGCGGAGTTGCAGGATGTTGCCGAGGTCGTGGGTTTCGTCACCCGGTTGAAGGGTGAGTTGGGTGTCGAGGGCGAGGAGAGTGGCGGCGAGGGGGGAACGACCGTCGGAGGCGATCAGGGTTCCGGCAACGGTGCCCGCGCGGCGGAGGTTGGCGGTGGCTTCGTGGTAGAGGGCTTTTGCCAGGGCGGGGGAGAGGTCGGGGAAGTCCAATAACGCCTGGAGCGTGGCGGTCGCGCCGATTTCGAGGGTACTACCGCGGAGTTCGATGGATTTCAGCGGGAGGGCTTGCAGGTCGGCAACGGCAAATTCTTCGGGGTGGGGGGTGTTCAGCACTGTGCCCCCTCCGAGCGGGAGAGTCAGCGGTGCGGGGCGGGTGATTAAGGTGAGGGTTTCTTCGAGGGTTTGGGGGCGGTGGTATTCGATGAGCATTTTAAATTCTCCTGAGCGTCCCCATTATACTATTGGACGCAAAAGCTCCCGGTTGGAATTTCTGACCGGGAGCTTTTTTGAGTTCCTATGAGTTCCCAAGAGTTCCTACGAATTCCGTTGGTTTGAAGGGAACTTATGGGAATTATGGGAACTTGTAGGAATTTTGGGGACCGGATTCACTTGTGAAACCCGTGCATATATTTGATAAGGAGATCATCCATCGCTTCCCGCAGGAGAATCGCTTCGCTGACACTGCGTTCTTGGGAGAGTTTGGTGAGGCGTTCGAGTTGGGTGGTGGTGAAGTGGACGGTTTTGGGGACCATGCGCTCTTCAAAGGCGAGGATGATTTTGTTGCGCCCGGTCAGTTTGGCGCGGTAGAGGGCGGCGTCGGCTTTGCGGAAAAGTTCGTTGGCGTCGGAGCCGTCAATGGGGTAGGCGGCGACGCCAATGCTGGTGTGCGTACTCCGTTTGAAGGTGTAGTTGCCGTGTCCGTATTCGGTTTTATGTTCGATTTCGGCGCGGACACGTTCGAGTTTGAGGAAAGCCTGTTCCCGTTCCATGCCAGGGAAGAGAACGGCGAACTCATCGCCGCCATAACGGCAAACGATGGCATCTTCGCCGAGCGTTTTGAGAACATCGGCGAACCCGACGAGGATGGCGTCCCCGGCTTGATGGCCGAGGTCGTCGTTGATCGCTTTGAAACCGTCCAGATCGGCGAGGGCAAGGGAGAAGGGGGTGGCGTCTTTTTCGGCTTGTTCGACGAGGGTGTTTAAAGTGGCCTCAAAGGTTTGGCGGTTCAACACGCCAGTTAACGGGTCGGTATTGCTGATTTGATTGGACATTGTTATCTCCTTGTTGTATTTAACGATAATATGCACACATATTATCATTAAATAATAAATTGTAAATAGGCAAAATAAAAGGCCGCCCATGGGACGGCCTCTCTATTTACTTATCTACCTTATTTCCCCTCTCTACCCTATTTACCTACCCCTCCCCCAAACGTATCCACCAACAACTTCACATCCCCGCCGACCGGGTACAGGATCGGGCAGGTACACCCGCGTTTGACGTATTCGTGGACTTTGGCGCGGGCTTCGTCGGGCGTGCCGGAGGCGGTAATGCGATGGATCAGGTCTTCGGGGACGAGGTGTTTGGCTTTTTGAATCTGCTCGTGCGTGGCGGGCCACCCGAGAATGGATTGGATTTCGGCGACTACATCCATCGAAACGCCGGACGCTTTGGCGATGTGCGGCTGTTGGGCGAGGTACTGGCAGAGCAGGCCGCGGGTGGTGTCAATCGCTTTGTCGTGGTCGTGATCCACGGAGCAGACGATCAGTTGGGGGCGGTCAATGTCGTCGAGGGAGCGTCCGGCTTTGCGCGCGCCCCGGTCGAGTTGTTCGAGGGCGTCGTCGTTGTATTCGGGCGGGACGCAGTAGTTGAGCACCGCGCCGTCGGCGATCTCGCCGGTGAGTTCCATCATTTTCTCGCCCGTCGCGCCGATCATGAGCGGGACGTGGCGGGGTTCGCGGCGGCCATGCACCACGTCGAGTTCGATGCCGTCCACGTGGACGAATTCGCCGTGGAAGGTGACGCGTTCCATGTTGAGCAGGCGGCGCATGACTTCGATGGTTTCGCGCATGGCGGTGAGGGGTTTGCGGCGGTCAATGCCGACGTTGCGGGCGAGCGGGTCCCACCACGCGCCCAGCCCGCAGATGATCCGGTTCGGGGCGAGGTCGTCGAGGGTGAGGAAGGTGGCGGCGAGCAGGCCAATGTTGCGCGTCCAGTTGTTGATCACGCCGGAGCCGACTTTGAGTTTGTCGGTGACGGCGGCGTAGGCGGCCATCGGGACAATGGCATCCCGCACGAGACGGGATTCGGCCTGCCAGACGGCTTCAAAGCCTTTTTCTTCGGCGTAGCGGACGTAGTCAAGGCCGTCGCGCAGGTCGTGGGCATCTTGAAGGTAGAGGGCGACACGGGGTTGGGACATGGGGGACTCCTGAAGGGGGGTAGTGATAAATAATGCGTAACGAGTAGGTAAAGAAGAGGTTGTGCGTATTCCTCTTCATCAGGATTATTGTATCAGGGGTAAACAAATTCTTAATAAAAAATCAGTGGTCAATCTCTCGACTGACCACTGAATACTAACTACTGAATACTGATTACTGACCCCCTAATACGGCACCCAACTCTCCGTTATCTCCTCCTCATTGAAATAAGGCAACCGATCACTAAGCATTTCCAAATCTTCCGGCCAATCCAAATCCCACCCCATCGACTCCTTTTCCACAATTCGTACATCCGCCCCTACCTCAAGCGCCTCCGCGCGGTGCCGTTCAAACGACCCCTTGCCATAATTAAACTCGATCAAATCCGGCGGCGCCACCAGCATCACATTCGTCCCCTCGTGATGGCGGTCGGGGGCAATCACCACTGCCGGTTTTCCATTCACCATATTGATCATCTCCTGAATATCTTCCGGCTCCAACAACGGCAGGTCGGCGGGGATCACGATAATGCCCCGGGCCTTGTACGCCTTCGCCAACAGACTCGCCCGCGCCAGCGCCAGATTCAACCCCGGATTTCCACTTTCCAACAACGTTTGTGCCCCCAACTTGCGCGCCACTGTCAACGCTTCCGGGTCGCGGCTCACCACCAAAATTTTCTCTAACCCCTTCACCTGTTGCAACCGCTCAATCGTATGTTGCAGCATCTCCCGATTCAAAATCATGCGTTCTTCTTCAGAATACCTCGAAGACAAGCGAGATTTCCCTCGCCGCAACTGTTTGATGGGAATAACAGCCCACAGGCTCATTTTGTACGCTCCTTTTTTATTGCGCCAAGGCAATAAAATCGAGAACTTCTCCTGCCAACCGTGCCCGGTCTGCAGGTGTTTTCAT
>JABWBV010000546.1 GCA_013359445.1 Anaerolineales bacterium
CGCGCATTGGGTGCGCCAAAGGCGCCACACCTGGGGAAATTTATACCGGCAGATGAACTTCTTTCGCCCTTGCGCGGGGTTGCGCTTCCCGGACTTCCCGGTGTTTTGGAAAAAGCAACCCGCTGACGATCAGCCCAAAGACAAACGTGGACGATGCGGTCTCGATCAAATGGCTGATCCGCACACTGTTGATCGGGATCAGGCTGTTGGGCATGAGGTGACCGATGTTTTGTGGGACGCTGAACATTAGTGCCACGACCAGGGCCGTTGCCCCGCGCGGCCACCGCGACCCGCGCAAAACCGGTAAGGCGCAAGCCGCCCAGATCAACGCGCGTAGGATTTGGAACGGGGTCAGCCAGGGGTCGGTGGTAAAGACATGGATCATCTGCCCGATGAAGGTGCGCGGATCGCCCGGTTCGCCGTAGAAGGCGCGGACATCCGGGTTCAGCCAGGCGATATAATATCCAGCCGTGAAGTAGAGCACAACATAAGCGAGCGCGATGGCGGCCAGTTTCCAGCCCCATTCCTGAACGGACATGGGGACGATGGGCGTTTCTTCGATGGGGTTTACGGGTTTCCGGGCGCGCCCCAGAATGATGACGGCAAGGGGAATAAAGATGAAAGCGACGGGAAGCCCTTGCAGGAATAAGAGCGGCATCAGGTCCGGGCCAATCGTCAGGCCATACAGGAAATACCACGCTTCGATCTGCATCAGGAAGGTCACCATCACGTAGTAGGTGACGGACATCGTCAGCATCAGTTTCCAGCCATGCCAGCGGGAACTCAGGATCATCAGGATTACGACGAGCGCACTGGCCGCGGAGACAATATATATTCCTGTCATTTGGGAAAATGGGCCGGGTTCGGCGACCGTGTCCGGCAACGCCGGCCCAACCAGACTACCGCCCATCGCGAAGAAGATAAAGAACAGCACGGCCAACAGCACAAAACGTGCCAGACCCCATACAAAATTACCAGCCGTGAGAGAAGATTTTGTAGTCATATGAACTCCTGAAAATTACCTGTACATTTCCTGTCATGAACCTGATTAAGGAATATCGTTCCCAAATGGGTTGCAATTGGGTAGTCTAGGGGCTTGTTCCCGTCGGTTCAATCGCACGCCCACAAGGGGCTAGACTACCCAAGAGTTTTACGCGTGTCTCGCACGCAGATTGAAGAGCAGAACCAGAACGCCCGCGGCAATCAGCAAAAACGGCCAATATACGTTGAAACTCGTTCCAAACACCAGTGTGATCAGGCCAAAGATCAGAAACGCAATCGCCGGGTACTTCGCCCAGTCCACGGGATGGGTGCCCCGCCGGAGCCAGACGAGGAAAAACGTCGCGGCAATCCCCAGGTTCATCACCCCGTTCAACTTCGCCAAACCGGCGTCGCTGAAATTCCATGTCCCAATCAAAAAGACCGTGACCCCCACGCTGGTCATGATCCCCGCGGGGATGACCGCCCACCAGTTCCGGGACGAGAACAGGAACGTCACCCAAAACGGGAGCGCAAGCGCAAACATCACAAACGCGCCAATCGTTTCACCTTTCGTATCGAGCGTGGTCAACAACGGGAGCATCCCCACCGTCGCCATGATGAACGCCACGATCAAACCCCAGGTATTCTTCCGGTTCCACAGGAACACGATCAGGAAAGGCAAGGCCACCGCGAACATCACAAATGCCCCAATCACCTCACCGCTCACCTGCGTAGTAATCATCGGGATGGTTCCCACCACGGCAAATACATACGCGGGGATCAACGCCCACTTGCGCTCCCTCGTATTTGTCAGATATGCAACCAGAAACGGCAAGGCAAAGCTGTAGAGTACTGCTGTCCCAATCGCCTCACCCGATGCAATATCGGCGATGAACAACAACATCGTGATCATCCCGAAAATAAAGGCCGGAATCAGCGCCCACCAATTCTTCCGCATATCTAGCCCAAACGCCACCAGAAACGGCAGGCCCACCCCAATGATGACCGGTGCCCCCACCGCCGAACTGGACACCCCGGCCTCCCCCAGTGCCATCGTGATCGCCGTCCCGCCAAAAATACATGCCGGAAAGAGATAACCCCAGTGCTGTACCCCAAGCAGAAAATACGTCGCAAAAAACAGCACACTCACTCCCGCAAAAATCATCATCCAGACCTGATTGGAAAACTCCTCGACATAACCCAGATTCTGGGCCAGGAACAAACCGCCCCCGAGGATGAGCAGAATGCCCCAGACAAGACTGATCCAATTGTTTTTCATCGCAAACTCCTTTTGGCTTATCATTTAAAACTTCGGAAGGCTCCGCACGCCTCTTTTGTCACTCAGCCCCCTGGCATCGATCCAATCAATATCGAGACCTTAAGACTTCAGAAGTTTGATTCTTATTTTTCACTTTCCCCATCATAGGCGGTAAAAACAAAAAACTCCCCTGTCTTGAGGGGAGTTTGAACCTGTCCAGATGGATAGGATTATGAACTTTTCTCTAGCTCAGCCAATTTGGTCTCAAGCGAAACCAACCGCTGAGACATTTCCTGTGTGCGCCGCGTCATCCGCCCTGCAATGCAAAGCAAAACCGCCACAACAAACATCATTCCGGCAAACAAAATGCCCAGCCATTGAATGGCATTCGTCAACATCCCGACGAACACTTCGGAAATCGGGCCTAACGCCGCGGTAAATACATTCAGTGACATCCCCAAACTGGACTGAAATCCCAAAGCCGAAATCAGCAAAAGGATAGCGCCAAAAAGCGTGACGCCCGCGAGTGTGTAGAGCGCATGGATTGAAAAGGTGGAAGGTGATTTGGCATTCATCGTTAAAAGCTCAAAAGAATGAAATGAGGGGGTGTATTTGAATCCAGGGTTTCATGGAGAAGTTCTTTAGGATGGAGGTGGGGTGGACGTTGGGAAACGCGACCTGAACGGTTTCGTTTTCACGTCCACCCCACCTTAAATTGTTTTATGGTTTGGCAGTGACACTGCCAGACCCGGAAACCGACTGGTCCACCTTCGCTGGGTTCCCGCGATATTCAACCGTTCCCGATCCGGCAATACTGGCGTACAGGCTTTCCGTGACATAAACGGTGATGTTTCCCGATCCACTGATCTGGGCGTCGGCAGTTTTCGCTTGCAAATCCCCACAGAGGATGTTCCCCGACCCGTTGATGGTCGCGTTGACGGTGTTGGCCGTGCCCTGCGCGGTGATGTTGCCCGATCCGGGGACTTCAAACCGCACGAGGTCGGAAACCAGCCCATCAATGGTCACATTCCCGGAGCCGGAGATGGTGACGGTATCCAGCGATTTCATGACAATCGTCACCTGAATGCCCAACCGGGTGTTGATGTCGGTGCCAACGGGTTCTCCGATGATGAGTTTGTCACCCTGCACCTTCGTTTCAATGAGGGCCATCAGATTATCATCCGTTTCAACCACGACGGACTGGACTTCGCCGAAACTGACGGTTACATCCGCGGAGCCTTGCACCTCGATGCTGGTGAAGGTTTTCAGCGTGCGAGTTTCAGTGGCCTTGACCCCGGAGCCTTCCACGCTTCTGGAGCCAGCCGACAGCGAACAGGCCAGTGCAAGAATGGGAAGGAGAATCATAGCGAGCAATTTTTTATTCATGAGATGGTCTCCTTTTACTTTGGAAGAAATCCATTGACTACCAGCCAAAGCCCAACCAGTATGATCAAAGCCGGGCCGAGGATGGCTAGATTGATGTCAAACAGGAAAAACATGGTGAGCGCGGTGAAAACCAGCCCTACCACCAACGAACTTCGGGCAGAGGCAGTGAGCCGGTTGTCTTCGTTTTGGTACGTGCGCCAGGCTGAGCCAAACGCCCCCATCGCCGGGAGCATGAAAAACAAGGCCCACCAGTTTCCGAACGAAAAGATTTTGAGATTGTCCAAAAGAAAGATGGTTCCAAGCGCGATCAGCATGACACCACCGATCCAGGCTCCCCCCACGCGATTGGCGCGGGCTTCGCGGCGTTCCTGAATGCGATGATGGCGTTCCGCGTGGCGGTCATAAAACTCCGGTTGAGGGTTGGCGTTGTTGGGGTTCTGCAAGTTGTTGTTCATTTTGGCTTCTCCTTTTTCGGGGATCTTCCTCTCCAAGCCTTTACAAATACAGGAAATTTACAAGTCGAATTAACTCTATGATATGTCCAATAAAACAAAAACTCCCCTGCCATCAGGGGAGTCTTAGCCTATCCACATGGATAGGTTGGAATTATTCCGGCTTCCGCGCAATCACATACCCATACGTCAACCATCGCCCGCCATCCTGCTGAATGACCTTTGCCTCACCATCTGGGTCAGCTTTGCAATGCGGATCATTCCGGCTGAATTCATCCCACCAGTGCCAACCATCTGGAGCCTCACCTGCCTCGATAATCTCAAACCCTGAGACACGGCAAGCCGCGACCGTTTCGTTGACCGTTGCAAAACACTTCGCCCACCCTTCCGGGCCTGCACCATCACCCTGGGTATAGATCGGAGCCAGGTCAGCGGGAATGGACACATCGAGGTGCATGGGTTCGCCCAGGCCAAAGATTCCGCCGGGGCGCAGAATACGATAGATTTCGGTCAGGCATTGGCGGTAAAGGACTTCGCCGAAGAAACCTCGTACCATCTCCAGCGTGGTGGTGGAATAGACAAAGTCGAAGGTGTTTGCGGCAAAATGGGTTTCAGGCACACCCAATTTCAAGCCAATAACCTGATCCTCGACGCCCCACTTCCGGGCGTTCCGCATGAGATGTTCAATATGCGGGAGGCCGTCTGTACGATCGTCATCAGGGTCCAGACCAATGACCTGCACCCCATATTCCTTTGCCAGGAAACAGGTCTGGTAGCCGCGCTCGATGCCGATGTCCAGCAGGCGGGCGTTTGGGCGGAG
>JABWBV010000032.1 GCA_013359445.1 Anaerolineales bacterium
CGCGGCCTGGATCAACGCGGGCGCGCCTAAAAACGTGGTCAGGGCCAGAAGCAAAAGACTCATTCCGGCAGAGAGGGCCTCCCCGGCCCAACTGCGCGCGCCAACAGCACTGGCAGAGGCCGTTCGCAAGGCGTGCCCCAGGATCGCGAGCAAAACCAGGGTGGCAAGTCCACTTGCCAGGGCGAGCCAGGCATTTCGCAATAAGTCCAGAAGTGTAGTGGCGATTTGTGCCATGTGCTCATGATACAAAATTTCGGGAGGGGGTGTCGCGGAAGCGTCGCGATTTGGCAATAGAATCAGGAAGCCCTGCTCAAATATGCAGGGCTTCTTAGTAGGGTTCAGTGCCCTCCGGCTCTGAATTTCATTGAAGACAACATCAGCTCCTACTCAAAAAGTAATCGGCGTACAACGGGGGAGGACATTCGCGGCAAGGCCGCGCACCAGACCTGCGCCCCGCAACCGGATGAATAATTTCTCTTTACATTTCTGGGTTTTCAGGGCCTTGATTAATCCTTCCAAATAGCCATCATTCAAAAGGATACTTTTCAAATAAGGCAGGTGATCGACGAACAACCTATCTTTCAGGACAACGCCGCGCCGCCCGGCTTCAAGTTGGCGGTCATCGGGACGCCCGGCGACGAGGGCTTTATATTCTTTTTCATAAAGGGAAAAGTTTAACCGTTTAACAACCTTTTTGAGTGAATGGCATAAAAGGAATTAGCATTGATTACATCTCGTTACATTTATCTTGGCTATAGTTTGATGCGGGCCATCATATAGGCATCGACAAATTGCCCTTCTCGAAAAGCATAACGAACCAACGTCCCTTCTTCAACAAACCCAAATTTCTTGTACAGTCGGATGGCAGGCTCGTTATCGGTATAGACATTCAGTTCAAGACGAATTAGGTTTAGCCACTGAGCTGCTAAATCCACTACGGCTTGCATGAGCGCCGTACCCACGCCTTTGCCCTGCCAATCATCCCGGACAGCCATCCCAATTTGCCCCACATGGCGGCGACGCGGGCGATTTGGAAAGGTATGTAAGCTCAGTTGGCCGATGACTTCATTTTCTGCACAAGCTACGAGGCCGAAAGTGCCCTCAGGCGGCTCGGCCAGACGTTTGCGCCAGATTTCGCTCGAAGCGTAGGGTAATTGCAGCGTTCCCCAAATGGCCTTGGGACCGGAGTAAATTTGATGGACCGCTTCATAATCACCAAGTTTAGCTCGGCGGATTGAGATTTTTAGTTCAGACATGTTCTTTCCAAATTTGCAAAGGTCGCTTTATTCTTGTCGATCAGGGTTTGCGGGATGCCAAACCTCCACATCTAGCTATATGAGATACGATTGATCCCATCAATCTCTGGGTTGTTCAAGCAAATCGGACTGATTAGGTCCGGGTTCATCCATTCCTTCGGCTGCTTTAAGGATGAACTCGCTAATTGCGCGGAGAACGGTCGATTCCCCATCAATAAAAATCCGTTCCAGAGGAATGTATCTACCCCTATTTTCTGTTAATCTAGCAAATAGCCTGGATCGGTATTTTTCCATTTGTTCTAAAACATAGATACCTTCCTTTAGCTTTAATGTCTCCTCTAATCGAACGATTTGTTTCCGCCAAAAAGTTCCTGGAGTCAAAGCAGGGGGGGCGATCTTTTTAAGCTCTTTCTCGAAGTTTTTTATAATTGATTCGGATACCTTCAAGCTATTATGTTTCCAGTCTCCAATTGCCTGTTCCAACTGTTCTTCCATTTCCTCAAATTTTTCAAATGACTGTCCCATTTGAAGAACTGAAGAATTCATAAATACTTGCTCAAGATTGCCTGTCAAATTCAGACGTAAAAAATTCAGGAGGACAACCTGTCTATCATGGTTCACAACGATGAGGCTAGGATCATCCGCATCGCCCAGGACGAGGTAAGAATGATATTCTTCTGGAATATTTTTGTAGCGATCTTGCCATCCTTGCCATTCCCCTAGGATGACCCATAGAGTTCCGTCATCCTCCCAATCCAGAATACTCCCAAACCCAACGTCTCTATACCCAGGGAGGTCTACACCAACGGAATCGGGACCTCCGTAGTACTGGAGACCAGCGTAATTATCGGTGATGTAGGAATCACCTACCTTTTCCTTAATGAAAACGAATTTGTAGGCCCAATGGAGACCAACTTTTGTTAGATATTCTTTGCTTGCATCATCAATAGGCAAAAGCTTAACTTCTTCTTTGGGGTATTTTGTTTTTATTTGGGATATCTTCATGAATAATTCTCCAAATCTTTGTTATCAGGATTGCAAAGTTCAATCTTGAGATTTCCAATAGGATGCACAGAGGTTCAACTCCTCCTCAAAAAATACTCCGCGTACAACGGACAGCGGGGAAGCACATTGGCGGCCAGGCCGCGAATCAAGCCTGCGCCGCGTAAGCGGATGAACGTTTTTTCTTCACATTTTCGGGTTTTCAAGGCTTGTTCCAGGTCGCCTAGATAGCCTTCACTCAATAGGATGCTTTTCAGGTAACGGAGGTGATCGCCGAAGGGGCCATCTTCTTCGGTGGCTTTGGCGAGGAGGGTTTCTATTGTGGTTTCGCGGTTGGCAACCATGGAGATGGCGCACCCGGTCAGGTACGGGTGGCCGTTGAGAAGGGCGAATAATCGTTCCAGGTTTTCGTTCGAAATGGGGGCATCGTACCGGCGGTTGAGTTCCGTTACCTGTTCGTAGGTGAAATCCTTAAGGGAGAGAATTTCTCCAACATTAAAAGGTGATTGTTTAAAGTTTTGGACCAAATAAAATGGCTCAGTGGAGATAGCTAAAATGAGTTCCAAATTTTTCCAGGCCGAGTTAGGTTGAGCTCTGCTATTATGCCAGCCGCGTAACATGCTAAAGAAATCATCGCGAAAATCAGCTTCAGCCAAAATGTCTGCATTGTCAATAACAATAACAAGCGGGCTTTTTAGCGTAGGCAAAACATACTTTTCCATGAACCGAATACAACGTCGGGGGTAAACAGAAGGATTTGCCCAAATGTTCTCAGTTGGGTCAGGGATTTCAAGTTCGTCGGCAATCCATCGGCAAAACTCTCTGTAAAAGGAGTCCATATCTTTTAATGTCTGGCGCAAGTATTGAAAATCCAGCAAGACGATTTGCTTGCCTAACTGGGGAATGAACTCAGCTAGGCGCATGATCAGGGTGCTTTTTCCCATTTGCCGCGACCCCTTAATTGTGATGGTCAGTCCAGGAATATCTGGGCTTCTACTCGATTCAGTCAATTTTTGTATCACTATCCGATCCTCATCCCGTTCAATGTAAAAGTCCCGCGAGGTGTCTGAAACGGAGGAGACGATTTTCTGCGGGGAAGGGATCGGATAAAGTTGCACGCCCACCTGTCCGGTCATCACGTTGAAGAGCTCATCCCACCCCATAGAGAACACCAACCCCAGCTTTTTCGACAATTCCAACATCCGGCGCGACCATTTGGAGGGCATATACCCTTCCTTCGCACAATACCGGAGGAGTTTTTCCACCAATTTTGGATCGGGGTTTTGGGGCAATTTGGAGTACCATTTGTGGATGCTTTCGGGAGTAATAAAAAATAAATGTTCAATTTCAACTTCGATATCCTGTTTGTTAACGTGTCGCCAAGCTGAGACGCTATAAACGCCAAAGCTTAACCACCGGCCAAATTCTCTTCTTAAGGGGGTCGTGTTTTCCATCTTACTTTCCTTTGGATGCGTTTTTTGTCATTATAGCCCTGGCAACTTCCAAAAAATTGGAAATTTTTATTGGCGGTTTTTACCGCCCTTCCCATGCAAACCAGCGCCGGATCAATTCCACCTGGAAACGATAGCCGCCGTCTACCTTTTCGATGAGTTCCCGTCTTTCGAGCAGTTTCAAAGTCTGAGCCAGATCGTCCGGGTCCGGGAGGGTTTGTTGGAGACGATCCTCGCTTACCGCAACCCCTTCGCCTTGCGCGGCGATGAAGTTTAACAGCGCGCGTCCCGCCTGATCCACCTGATCGTGTTCCAGGGTGGCAAAAAATTCTCGTCCACTCTTGAGCACAATGGGGACCACCGCTTCGATGTCGTCCAGGGTGGCAAACCGGCGTTCGGAAGGCTCCTGCTCGTTTTTGTAATCTACCATTTCGGAGCAAAAGAGTTGGAGTAACCCTGGATGGCCGCGCGTCAGGGAGAATACCCGCGCGCTGGCTTTTGGCTCGTACCGCAAGGGGAAACTGGCATACGGGCGTTCGATCAGTTGCATGGCCTCGCTTTCTTTGAGATAGCTGATGTGGATGACCTGGGTGTTGATGAGATAACTGGCCCACCGATCAAATTCCTGGATGGCATGGGAGCCGGAGAGCAAAATTTTGAACCGGTCCCGGTGTTGGATTAGGTGGCGCAAATAGCCCAAGACAGCATTTTCTTCGAGTGAACCTTTTTGAAAGGCATTGTCCAGTGCTTCAAACTCATCCAGGGTGAGCAGGATGGCGTTACCGTGCTGTGTATCTGCCACGCTTTCGACCTGATCCAGCCATTGATCGAACTGGATAATTGGGTCGGTTGCTAACTTTTGTTCGTCTAACTTTGGAAACGTTAAGCCCCGATTGTCCCTAGCGGATTTGGACATTTCTTCCGCAATTTTTTGGAAGAAACTGGCATGGTTGGAAGCATTTTCGATAGGACCCTGAATATCAATATAGAGAGGAACAACGCTTTGCGGAAGCAAACGCCCCAAATTTTTGAGTAAAGAAGTCTTTCCCATCCGCCGCTGACCGTAAAGCAATAGCGGAGGAGATTGCCGGGACATGATTAACCTTTCGATACGCACACTGACATCGCCTCGGCCAACAAACGTATCCATTTCCCCGCCTGGACGAAGCGGAATGAAAATGACATAGGGATTTATCAATTCATCCGTATCCGTTTCTTCCTGTATTTTCTCAACATGTTGATGGATAATTTGTTGCCATTTTTGGGCAATTGGATAAAAGCGTTTCTCATAACGTTCATTGCTGCGCTGCATTTCACGTAAAAGACCATTCAAACTTTCTTCCACTTTGCCAAGGGCAAGGCGTTGGTGATAAACCGTCCCATAGTTTAAAGCCGTTTTTGTCTCTTCACTGATGCGTTTAAAACTTCTGAGGAGAGCGTTGGCTTGCCCGCTTAGTTCCATGATTTTTAGGTTAGATTGAACTTGTGCAATTGCCTCTAAATTGGTGGATTTTTCCAATGTAAGAGCATCTAGTTCAATAAGAACTTTTTGCACAACCTTGCGTTGGCGGGATATGGCTAAATAATCAAGGGCCCGTTCTCCTTCTTTTGGATTTGAAGTTGAGAATTGGATAAGATGTCTATATAGTCCAAAGAATTGGAGACCTTGAAACTGGTCTATAAATACTGGATGGTAGCGTAATTTTACAGGGCTGATAAATTTTTGGTTTATATCACGTAAATATAGAAGCCATGCCCAAATTTGATAGGGGAGATAATTAATCAACTGTATCCAATAAGGATAACTAAATCCTATAACTATCGCTCCACCTATACCCATTGAAATTAAAGGAATAGAATAATCAAAATTAGGAATAGAAAGAGATCGAGACAATATGAGATTGAAGTTATCCCAAATTTGCTTAATAAAAATAAAAAAAGGATAATTTTCCAGTTCTGGGATTTCGAGAAATCCCAGAACGTAAGAACTTTCAAATAGTAAAAACATTCCACCTGCAATAAAACCTAACACCCACCCAGAGCGCCAGATAGTCAGTCGCCTGAATAAGAAAAAAGTTACACTAAAAACACTCCAGAGAATAAAACTAAAAACAAAACTTCCATAAGGGTTTGACCACATTACTTGAGAATAATAAAGATGAATTGTAGAAAAACTTGCTGCAATCTGCCCAAAAATCTGAAGTATGAAAATAATAATAATTGAAATAGGAATTATTTTTAAATTTCTGTTTGCTATATTATTAAGAGCTCTAAAACTTCCTTCACTGCTTTCAATTATGAATAAAGATAGCATCATTGGCAACAAACCAATATAAGTGGGAAACTCGGTATTAAATCCTGGAATTTTAATTAACGAAGCTATAACAAAGACTCCCTGAAGAACAATCATAAAAATAAGAGATTTGAAGGAATTAGGTTTAAGAATGATCAGTTTGAATAAATAATTTCCTTCGTAATTTTGCCTCTTGTCTTTGCCTCTATTTTTCCAGAAATGGAATAGTAACAAACCCTGAAGGGAAGCTATATTGACAAACCAAATAGTGTCAATTGTTAAACCGATGGAAGAAAGAATGTTTTCTCTTGTCATCCAAATTGGCAAAATTACACCAGATTCCCATTTAACCCTGTAAAACGTAAAGCCGAGAATACATAGAAGTCCGAAAGTTAAGGCGATTAGCACACCAAGTTTTTGAGAATAGATTTCAGGTTTAACGACAACACTTTTCATTAGGTTTGCACTGACTCTAAATGCCATACCAAAGAAAAGGCAATTAATTACGCCAAGCATAATAAGAATATGAGAATAATTTTCCCAAGAGAAGAATTTAATGGTAGCTAGAAGAAAGAATATATGGCTGGGCAATGCAATAAAAAAAATTACAACCAGTCCCAATCTAAACTCAAATAGATAGTGAATAATTAGTGATGCTACATAGTAGGTAATTAAGAAAAAGATAGCCCCCTGAAAGAACAGTTCGCCAGGTGAATTCATCCACTCGCCTCTAAAAGTGCCTATTAATTCCCCAAATCGAGGATCTTGAAAAGCCTCTTGAAGGCTTAGAAACGGATCAATTAACATAGTATGCTTAAATAAAAGCCATAGAAGCAGACTCCAAACAAGAAAAAAAATTATTGGTATCACCAAATAAAGATTTACAACAACAGCCTTCTCAAACCGATTCTTCCCACGATCACGAATAACCCCAAACAAAGAAATATTGTCCGATATTTTCGGTTCAGCCCGTTTGAAATAATTCTCCATCGCTAACGGATGAAATACCAACCAAAAAATGATCTGAAACCCCGCCAGAAACACATTTGAAAACAACTCCGGTGAATCCGTATACGCGTTTTTTAGATCGGGGGCTTCCTTCGTTTCTGCGCTCATCCTTCCAACTCCTCTAACGTTTCCTGGCATAGTTGTTGCAATTTGTTCGGCCACAATCCGCTCTCTGCCAAAATTTGTTTCTCGACTTCCGGGGCAAAGGGAATGGGCGAGCTGGCGATCAACGCACAGGCTTCGGCTTCGATGAATGGGCCTAATTCCAGGGTACGGAAATAGTTGAAGAACTCTGAGGTCAGACGGGCTTCGTCTCGGAGTTTCACGACCGTGTCTCTGGCTGAGGTGATGAAAGTGACATGGCAATCATCATGCGTGATCAATGAGCGCATACAGTTCCAAAAGGCTTCGCCCAGGTCGGGGGATTTCATGGCCGCTTCGACTTCATCCATCAAAATCACGGTTTTTTGTTGTAAATTCGGGGTAATGGCTCTCATAAAGTTGTTCAGGTTACAGGGATCGGGAACTGGAAGATTAAGTTCGTTCAACAGGTATGGGAGAAGGTATTCCTTGTCACACATGCGCGTGTCTTGAAAATCCACCCACAGCCAACGCACATGATCCAGGTTCGGGAGGTGTTTGAGAAGCGGGATTTGGTCTGGGCGCAGTTCCGTGGTCGGCGTCTGCGTAATGTTTTTCAGGTAATACAGGAATGAAGTCTTGCCCACGCGCCGGGGGCCGATGATGGAAAAACATTCATCGTGAGAGAGTTTCAGGCGATTGAAGATTTTTCGCAGTTCCTTTTCCCGGCCAAAAAACTGGCGAGGGTGCTGGATAGGGACGTTCAGCACGAAGGGGCTTAACTCGTGGAGACGCGGTCTTGGGGTAGAGGGTTTGGCAAGGGCGGGCACATGGGAGCCAGCCCCCCGCATGAGTTCGTGAATAAAAGTTTCCTTATCCACTGAGAACACCATCCCCAATCTCACCCCCGCACTGACGATTTCCCGCGCCCAATCTTCGGACATGCGGCCTTTCTCCGCACAGTACCGGATGATTTTTTCAAAATTGATTGAGTCAGGGGATTTGGGAATCTCCCCACGATAATACCGATGAAGACTATCTGGGGTCACGCCAAACCGATCTTCGATGTCCCGTTCCACATCCTGCTTGCGCCGGTTCTGCCATTTGGCGACATCGCCCACGCCCTGGCTCAGGCGTTCGCCAAATTTTTTCTTTACATGTGCCAATGTGTTTTCCATGCCATTGCTCCCAGCGATATGGTGATAGAACACAGAAATCCGCAAAAGAGCGCGGTTTCCTTAAGTTCTCAGTGTTTTTCGGGTTCGTCGGTTTTATGCACACCCTCTCGGTAGTTTAGCGGCATCGCGTTTCGGGAACGTTTCGGGGTGCGTTTTTTATAGATTGTAATGTGGGGGTTTTCCAAAAATTTGGAGGAAATTTTTTGGAAAACGCCCCTTATTTCTTCCAAAAAATTGGCGCGGATAACTGGAAAAATATGTTCATATTCTCATTGAAAGAAGGACTCCCATGAACACACTCTTTTTCCTCCATGCCCTAACCCACCTCCTCCGTACCCTCGAAGCCCGTCCACCTCGAAAGGCAGGTCGCCAGTTCCTGTGGCTGATCGCCTTCTGGGCGTTGACCTCCCTGGCCTGCGCGGGGGGCGCGCTCCCCGCATCCAACCCCTCCCTGGAGGGGACCCAGGCCGCCCTCCGGGGAACCGAAATTGCCCTGGCCGTTCAACAGACTACCCTCCCGCTCTTGAATCCCACTACGGCCCCCGAAACGGAAGTTCCAACCGCGCTCAGCCCTACGGCGACCTTCACTGCCTCTCCCACTAATACGCCTACCCTTACCGTGACGCCCTCTCCCACCCAGACGCCCCTCCCCACACGGACCCCGACACCCACACAAATTTCCTTTGAAGCGTGGCTGTCCACCGCCAAAATTTTGGTGTACGAAGATTGGACGGGCATCGCCGGAACCGGCCCCCAGTACAATGCCCTGCCCTATGCTCAGGAAGCGCTCAAACGCATGGGGCTGACCTACACCCATGTGGGCGACGCGGTCGGCGACTTCGACGGGCGGCTGTCCCAGTCCTGGGATTTGATCATCTCCGCCAAAGAAGTGCGAAACGCCGTCTCCGGGGAGATTTATGAAGGGATGTACCAGCAATTGCAGAACGGCGCCTCTGTCATCATCGAAGAATGGGCATTGAACCGCATCGCGAGTGGAAAAGTGGATGCTTTTCTCGACCAATGCGGGGTACGGTATGACCGGAATTTCCTCTTCAACCCCAAAATTGACATGTCGCTCCAGCAGATTATGGAAACCCGTGACGGCAGTAGCCCCTTCCTGCACACCCCCAACGAGATCGGCAACGTCAGCGACCCCACCCACATTTGGATCGAAAGCGATATGGGCGACTTTATGATGCTCGAACCGGGGAGCACCGCCGACGAACTGTATGGCCCCTTCTCCGGCTACGTCACCGCCGTCGCCTGCCTGGACGGGCGGCTGGTCATCCAATCCTTCGGCTCGCACAGCTATTCCGGCAATACGATGATCCCCCTGTGGGAAAACTACATCTATAACGCCCTCCTCGCCCGGTATAACCTGGTCATGGGGCTGTCGAATTAAGCCAAAAACACGTAACTGCTCAACCAGACCCGCATCCTTCGACTGCGCTGGACAAAGGTAAAGTCAACAGATAGGCAATTTTCCGCTCCGCTCAGGATGCTCTCGTTATAAACCTGGGCAGGTACAAAAATACGTAAAGTCCGGGGTGTGACGCACTTTTCTCAAGGGCGTCGCACCCGGACACCACACGAAAAGGAAACTCCCATGAAACCGCTCTTTCTCCGCCTCACGCTTTTCTCCCTGCCCCTGATGGCCTGCGCGGTCGCCTCGCAGGGAATGAACACGCCCACCCCCCAGCAAGTCCCCATGACGGTTGAAGTCACCCGGCAGGTGATCGTGACCCAGGAAGTGACTGTACAAGTCCCTGTCGAGGTCACTTCCACACCAACGCCCGAACCCACGCCGGTCGTGAACCTGGCCCCGTTTTATAACGCAAACTCCGGCGTCAGAATGGCCTATCCAGTCGGGTGGTTTACCTTTGACGCATCGCTCGATGGCGGGGCGCATCTCCTGGCCTTTGCCCCCGACCCGGTCGCGATCCCCGACAATGTGGAAGACCTGGAAGATATTTCCAATCCGCCGGATATGGGGCTTTTTATGCTGGTCGTGCGCGGCGAAATTGGAGAGATGGAAGAACTCCGGGCCATTAATCCGCAGGCGCTTCTCGAAGAGATGGTTGCAGACATTGCCCCGAACGATTTCCTTCAAGAGCCGGACCCCATTATCATTCATGGACAACTGGCCGCAAGGACCGCCTACCTTTTCTCAGACGGGGAGGGGAATGAAATGGTTCTAACCACAGTCCTGATGGCCGGCAAAGAGTCATTTATGTTCCTGTTTGCCGCATCTCTGCCGGAGAACTTTGAAACCGCCGAACCGATTTTTGACAGCGTGATTCGTTCTATTCAGTTGGACTGGGAGGGGGAGTAAAGGGAAAAGGGCGCGGTTCATGTTCGGACTTTGCACAGGTGACAGTCACTATGGAAGTGACTGTCACCTCGTTCCTCTTACTCCCCTTCCGGCCACTGATCACAGGTTTTGCGGTAGGGTTCGCCGGGGAAGTATTGAGCCCATTCGGCTTGGGTGAAGTTGCGGCCAACTATACTACAGGCTTTTTTGATTAATGAATCGAGATTCAAATCCCACATACGGATACTACCATCCTGGTTTCCTCCTACCAACCATCGCTCATCTGGGCTAAATGCTAGAACATTTGTGAATGATGCCCCAAGTTCATACAAAACTACTGGCTCAGTTTCTGACTGGGTCAATTCCCACAAATTTATTGTATTGTCAAAACTCCCACTTGCCAACTTGCTACCATCTGGACTAAATGTCAAAGTATTGACCTCATCTTCTTGTCCAAACAAGAGGTTAGGATCAATATTAAGATTAGTCATATCCACTACGCCGACAGGCCCACTGTCACCGCCAACAGCCAACCAGTGTCCATCGGAGCTAAATGAAGCTATATTTAAATGTACATCTACATCAAGTAATTCTTCATACCTAGCATTTTGTGAATCTGACACTTCCCACTTCCAAATTTCGCCGATAGCACTTACGCTAATTATGCTATCTCCATCTTGACTGAATACAATAGCTCTGACAGGTGATTGGTGTCCCCTTAGAACTATGGGGGCAAGGGCAGGGTTCTTTAAATCCCACAAAATTATACTGCCATCATAGTTTCCAATTGCTAGCCAATTTCCATTGGGGCTAAATGCTAAAGACTCGATAGCTTGAGGTATAGCATTATATTCATATTCTACTTGTAACTTGATTGGATCAAGAGAAAGGGTTTCAATGTTCCATACTAGCACGGTATTTCCCCAAATATCCGTTCCCATTGCCAGCAAACTTCCGTCGGGGCTAAACACTGAAGTGGTCATGGAGGTATGCATATCTTCGTCCGGCTCATGCAGAATTATAGGTTCGCGCTCGAGATCGTTCATATCCCAGAGTAGAACCGTGTTGTCCGAACTGCTACTCGCCAGCCATTTTCCATCCGGACTAATTGCAACAGTTTTGATTGGAGCATCATGCCCACGAAACAAAATGGGTTCACGAGTTACATTAGTCATATCCCACAATCGAACACGGATCATTTTTGGATCAGGATCGCTGCCAAATAATGTAAAGTTATTAGACTCACTTAATAGCCAACTTCCGTCCGAACTGAAGGTCACTTGAACCACTGCAGCTTCATGGCCTCGGAGTAGAATGACATCATTGCGACTATGGGTGAGATCCCAAAGCCGTACAGTATAGTCGGCGCTTCCGCTGGCCAGCCAGTTTCCGTCAGGGCTGAATGCCGCATCGGTGACAACATCTTCATGACCGCGTAATACAATAGGGTTACGAGCCAAGTCATTCATATCCCACAGTAGCAGTGTGGTATCTCTGCTCCCACTCGCTAATCTTAATCCAGTTTTATCAAACACTAATGAAGTGATTTCTCCATCATGCCTAGCCAACAAAATTGGTTCACGGCTGAGGTTGGTCATATCCCACAGGCGTATTATGCCATCAGTGCCGCCACTAGCCATCCATCGCCCATTTGGGCTGAAAGCGATCACAGGGTTGCTATATCCTTCAAATGAAGAATATTCTGTAGGTTTTGAAGAGAAATTATTCATATCCCACACTAACATCGCATGCTGCCAGCGGCCATAGGCTACAAGCCATCGGTCATCAGGACTGAATGCCACATGCTCGGGAAATCCCTCCAGTTGATAATAACCAATATCCTCATGGGAAAAAGTGTCTACATCCCACAAAACGACCGTACGCACACTCTGCCCCACCAACCAGTGACCGTTTGGGCTGAATGAAAAAGAGTCAAAGATCATATCTGAGATATTAAGGAGCTTGGGTTCTTTTTCTAAATGGGTCATATCCCATAACCATATGGGTTCGGTTATGCCCCCTGTAGCTAGCCAGTTTCCATCTGGGGTAAATGCTAGGTGATATAACAGCTCAGCTTGCACTTTCAAAACAATCGGCTCGTAGGTTAAGTTTGTCATATCCCATAGTCGCACTGAATGGTCTGCACTTCCACTTGCTAGCCATTTTCCATCTGGGCTAAAAACGATAGATTGTATGTCATCCTCATACCCGCCAAAAACTATAGGTTCACGACTGGGATTGTCCAGAAACCATAAGCGTATTGATTGACCACTCCCTACTGCTAACATACTTCCATCTTGACTAAACGCCGTATAGCTCATTGCTTCATCTCCGGTTACGGGAATCCCCCAGGTGTTATTCAAAGAGTCTCGCAACAAAGATTCAAGGGAAGGGAGGCTTGGATCGTATGCTTCTAAACCTTCCAAAGCACTAAGCGTAAGCAAAATCCTTCTTAGTGGAAACTCTTTTTCGGCCAACCCTTGCAAACCTAAATTATTTGCTCTAATTACGCGATTTTGTTGAGCGAGCAAATTATTTTGATTGCCTACAATTAGAGCAAACAGAACAGCAATTAAAAATAGACTTGCAAGTACAAGCCATAATGCTTTGACTGGTGCAGGGGTATGATTCCACCAATCCAACCACGACAACCTCTGCCCCACCCACCTCCAATCAAACACCCTCCGATAGATCGGATTCCGCACCCGCAAAAACCGCTTCTCCCTTCGCACCGGCCCCGCCAGCTTCAAATGGGCATGAATGGGAGATTTGGCATCATCTGACACAGGGACACCCGCCCAGATTTCCAGGTAGGTGCTTAAGACAGCGTCCCGGTCTTGGGGATTGGACGGTTTGGGGAGTTCTCGGCCTACAAACTGGATATTGCTATCATCGCTTTCGGGGGCGAGGAAGAGTTTTTGGATGACGGCTTTCACTTCGCGTTTGGAGGTGGGCAATTTTTCCCGTTTCACCAATTCGGCGCAGACTTTTTGAGTCAGGTAGGGGTGGCCGCGCGTCCAGGCCAACACCCAGCCCAAGATTTGGCGAGCTTGTTCTTCGGGCACATCAAACCCGGCGGTGAACGAGGCGGCTTCGTCCACGTCGCGGAAGTCGTCCAGTTCCACCCGGTGGCCGATGTTGAAGGGGGTACGCTCCAGGTCCTGGATAAACTCGTTCGGGGTGGCGGAACCGATCAGGACAAAGGTCAACCGTTCGAGGGCGGGGGTATGCGCGCGAGCGTTGTACAGCGACCGAACCGCGGCAAAAAAATCATCCGCAAAGTCCAGTTTTAGTGTACCTTCGATTTCATCAATGAAGATCACGATGGGGTCAGTCACTTCGGCCAGCACCACCTGCTCCAAAAAGCGTTGGAACCTGGCTACATCGGTCAGTTGGGGATTTTCGGGCCACCAGTCTTCGACTTTGGTCGTCAGGTTCAAAGCTTCTTCAATCACTTGCATGATGGAGTAATACCAGGAAGCGGATGTAATGCCCGTTGTCCCGATCTTGTTGAGGTCAATGATCGCCGAGCGGACGTGGTGCGCCTCTGCCAGACGGTAGGCAGTGCGCTCCATCAGACTGGATTTGCCCACCTGCCGCGTGGTGAGGACGTAAGCAAAATCCCCGTGCAGGCAGTGGGCGAGCAATTGGGCATCGGCTTCACGTTCGATGTAGAAATCGTTTTGGCCGAGGGTGCCCCCGGCTTTGAAGGTGAGGGTGGGAGACATGGTTTGGCTCCTTGAATATAACGAGGTTCGGCCTGGAAAATTGTACGCAGATAACACGAATTTCGCGGATAGAACATGAAAAAACCTGCGCAATCTGCGGATATCTACGTACCAAAAAGCCATAATTCAAGTTCAGAAAATCAGGCGGGGTGGTATCTGATTGATTTTAGCACCGATGTTTTCCAATTTTTTGGAAGAAATTTTTTGGAAAAACGTGGGGAAAGGTTTCCAATTTTTTGGCCTGCTTCTGTTGGATGATTAGGGCATCACACCCACCGGCCTGTTGGCCCCAGAAAAGGAGATGCCTGACACAAATAATGATCAACTCCACCCCACCAAAACGCTGTTCGATTAAACCAAAAAACTATTCACAAAAAAGGAAAATCTCATGAAAACAAAACTGTTCGTCGTATTAGCTGTCCTGCTCGCGCTGTTGGGCGGTGGCTATTTCATTCAACCTTCATTTGCCGCTTCTGAACCCACGGCAAAACCTAATCGGGAAGTTTTCCCCCCTGTGTCAGAAGATACCAGTGAAAACGAGGTCATTCAGGCCAATTACCAAGGAAAGGTTGTCAACTATCTGGAGTTGATGGATGAAAAAAACGTTTCCTGCATGATTAACGGGCCTGAAACAAAAGACCAACCTACGCTCTGGTGTTTCGACAGCCTGGCAGAAACAGAAAATTTCATGAACCAAACCCTCGATCCAAATGCCAAGTTTGTATGCGTCTTTGATTACACCTACTACCAAGGTAGCAGTATATGTTTCCCCGGTAAAGACTATAACTATCTGACCGCTATTGGCTGGAATGACAAAATTACGTCCGTCATGTTTTTGAATGGCGCATCTGCAACCTTTTATTGGCATGCCAATTACAGCGTTTCGTCCGGGGAGGTCAATTTCAACATTCCTAATTTAGGGGTGTACGGCTGGAACAACGGGATTTCCTCCATCTGGTTCAATAACTTCTAATTCGCTGACCCAGAAACACAAAATCGAATATAGGTAGTCACCATCTTAACCGAGGGGTTGTCTGATCAGACAACCCCTCGGTGCAATTAAGGCTACACTTGCACTTGGTCAAGCAAAATTTCGCCATTCGGCTTGATTTCCTTTACATCGTTGATAAATCTTGGGCTATAATATGAGAGTCTTGTACCTAATGGACATGTCTGACCCGGGAGGTTAGATTATCCCATGTTCTTCTGCCGTATTCTAAATTTTATTTAAGGCGCCAGGTGGTTCGATTACGCCTTTCTTCTATGCCTATCGCATCCGAGTTTCTCACGTAATTTGCTGATTCAGTAATCAGCCTCGCATTAAACTCTGCTTATCTCTGGGTGAAAGCCTGCTTCTAGTTTTATCGTTGCAAAAGGCATCTCCTGTTAATTAATTCTTCAATTTAGCATCGGGCTAATTTTTTGCGTCTTCCCGTGGTTTCATAAACGAAATGCATATGGGAAGTAATTTGATTTCTCTTGGAGAAAGGACGATCTTTATGAAAAAGCGGCAATTTTCCCTCTTATTCCTTTTGTTTGTAGCGATCATATTTCTCATTCATCCCACACGTTACCTTCCTGGTCCATCTCTTCATTCACGAAATAATCCAGCTTCCCCCCTTTTGGACGCGCCAGTTACGTGGTGGAAAACTGCAACCGAAACAATCCACGATACAGAATATCAGGTTACCTGGCAGGATAAAACTTACCTACCTGATCTACCATCTGCTTATCAAGCCCCAAATCGTGCGCACGATCTTCGAACTTACTTCTTACCCCAAGGTATCCGCGTACTCCCGCGTACATGGTCTGGCAACGATGCCTCAGCGGTCCCTTGGGAAATTGGGCTATCGTTAATAAATTTGGGGTACCCTGAAGAACTGCAACCTCTCCCTTTCGCAAAATTAGTTCCTGCTGACAGGCGAATGGAATATCAAAGAGGCAATATTTCCGAATGGTATGTCAATGATAAACGGGGGCTCGAACACAAAATCGTAATCGCCGCGCCTCCCGCCTCAAACTTTCGCACACCGACTAACCTGATTTTAGAGATGGCAATGGCGGGCACGTTAACCTCGCACCTGGCAAAAGATGGAGCTATTGAATTCCTAACGTCAGGCGGTGACCTTGCGCTTCGCTTAGGAGAACTGACCGTTACCGATGCAACTGGTCGTACCCTTCCTGCTTTTTTTGCTTTTGCACCTCTCCAATCCATCCTTTCGATTCATATTAATATTACCTCTGCCGTTTATCCAATCAATATCGTCTCGCTGACGACCACTCCCAACTGGACAGCCGAAAGTGATCTTCCTTATGCAAAATTTGGTCGTTCAGTAGCAACTGCCGGAGATGTAAATGGCGATGGGTATGACGATGTCATTATAGGGGCCAGTGAATATGACAATGGTCAGCCGGGTGAAGGGCGCGCATTCGTCTTTCATGGTTCTGCGGTTGGTCTCTCGGTTACCCCCAATTGGACGGCTGAAAGCAACCAGGCTTTTGCTTACTTTGGTACTTCCGTAAGTACAGCGGGAGACATAAATGCCGATGGCTATGCGGATGTGATCGTTGGGGCATATACTTTCGACAATAGTAGCCCAACAAATGAAGGCCAAGCGTTTGCCTATTATGGTTCGGCGGCAGGACTTTCGACTACCCCCAATTGGACGGGCGAGAGCGATCAAACAGGCTTTTTTGGCTTATCCGTGGATACAGCAGGTGATGTCAACGGAGATGGATATGATGATGTGATCATCGGGGCACCGTATTTCGATAACGGTCAGGTTAATGAAGGCCGCGCATTCCTTTATTATGGCTCAGCGGCGGGGCTTTCGGCTACCGCCAACTGGTCAGTCGAGACTAACAACGTGCAGGCTTATTTTGGTTCTTCAGTCGGCACGGCTGGGGATGTGAATGGGGATGGCTTTGCGGATGTCATCGTAAGTGCATACCAATATTCGAATGGTCAATACAACGAGGGACGCGCGTTCGTTTATCACGGTTCAGCCACTGGCCTCTCTTTAATACCAAACTGGACAGCCGAGGGTGACCAATTTAACGCTATCTTTGGCAGTTCAGCAGGTACAGCCGGGGATGTAAATGGAGATGGTTACGCCGATGTTATTGTTGGTGCATCTAATTTCGATAACGGACAAGGGGCTTCTGGCCGGGCGTTTGTCTATCACGGCTCAGCGGCAGGCCTTTCAACCAACGCTAACTGGACAGCCCAAAGCGACGAAGTGTTTGCGAGTTTTGCTAGCTCATCCGGGACCGCCGGAGATGTGAATGGGGATGGTTATGATGATGTGATTATCGGATCACCCAATTATAGCCATAATCAGGCAGGAGAAGGACGAGCTTATGTTTATGAAGGGTCGGCGAATGGGCTTTTAGCTTTAGCAAGCTGGACAACCGAGAGCGATAAAATCGGTGCCCTTTTCGGGTTTTCCGTTGGAACCGCTGGAGATGTAAACAACGATAATTATGCCGACATCATCGTGGGGGCTATGCATTACGACAATGGTCAGCCATATGAGGGACGAGTGTTCGTTTATCATGGTGAAGCAGACCCACCCTCCGTAACTTCCACCCCAACGTCACGAGTTACCGTCACCGCCACCCCTACAAATCCACCTGGGACGATCCGTGTCACCCCTATATTGACGGCTACTTCTCGCAGTAGTCCAACCCCCACGCGGACCCCCAGCCAACCCACAAAAACTCCCGACCCTCGCACGCCAACCAGAACCCCCACACAAACCCCAGCCTCGCTTGTCCAGAATCAAACGAATGATACGGTACTTTCTTCGGCGGAGACCATTAACTATCCCTTTGCTCGATTTGTTGCCGTTACATTTTTAGCCCTGAGCAATCTTTTCTGGTTTAGAAAAAGGAGCCATTAGAGTAAACCTTCAAAAGGGGAGAATTTGATAACAAGGATGCCTCCAATCACATTTAGAGGCTCTCAACCCCGCCCTTCTTGCTCTCTGCACCGCCGCCGATGTGTTCGCCCTGGAACGGATACTACAGGAGATGGTTGGGGATCGGGAGATAGCCTTCGCATAATACGCGCCATTAAAGCAAAAGGCCCCAATTTGGGGCCTTTTTTGTGTTAATGAACGGTCTTCAAGGGGAATACTTCATTTTAGCACCGAACTTTTCCAAATTTTTGGAAGAAATTTTTTGGAAAAACCCGCCCGAAGCTTTCCAAAAATTAGGCCGTCGAGGGGAGTGTAATAGGGACATCGAACCCATCAGAAAGCGAGTCCCCGATGAAAAACAAATTCCTCTTTCCCAAAATTTTGCTAGCCCTGGGCGCGCTCCTGGCATTGGTGCTCCTGCCCCATGCGGCTGAAGCCTTTCAAGCCCTCACCGACCGGGAGCAGTTGGCAACGCTCTGGAAGGATCACCCCATCGCGGCGATGGGCACATTTTTTAGCCTGCTGTTCGTCCAGGTGCCATTTCCGATCATTCCGGGGCCGCCGTTGATGCTGGCAGGCGGATATGTCTTCGGCTTTGCGAGGGCATTCCTCATCAGTGCTCCGGCTACCATCTTAAGCAGTCAAGTTGCTTTTTGGCTGGGCTCCCGGTTTGGGCTAAACCTGGTGAAGCAGTTTATCCCAAAAGAGAAGGCGGAAACTCTAACTGGCTTTATTGGGCGGATGAGCCTGTGGCTGTTGGCCCTCCAATTTTTCCTGCCCACGGGGGACCTGACCTGTTGGATTGCCGGAGCCTGTCAGGTCTCCCCGCGCAAATTCCTGCTCGCGAACATCCTGGGGCGTGTGCCGGTGACCGCGTTGCTGGCGTACCTGGGCGATCAGGGTGGGCAAATCCCATGGGGGTGGATGGTGGGGCTGGCGATCATTTTTGGCGGAATTGCCGGATGGAACAAATTGGCTCCTCGTTTGCCAGGACTGTCACTTTGGAAAGGAGGTTGCTCATAAGGTCATATTTATTTGAAATTGCCCGAAACTCACCCTCCGATTCGATTTTTTCAAACTTTTCAAGGAGATTTAAACATGAACACCGCAAAATTTAACCAAAAAATCCGCTGGATGGTCTTTCTTGTTCTTGCTGTCGTGATCTTGACCGTCTTCACCTTTCCGACTGCGCCCGCCGCTGCCGCTCCAACTGGCCTGTCTTCGACGTGTAAGAACGTGATCCAGGATTATGTCAATTGGGCGAAAAATGGGGACAATATGGTGGATATGCAATGGAGCGGGCTGAATGTGAAAACAACCGATCCCAATGCACGCCATGAGTTTGGCTATGGGCGGTGGGGATTTGCTCGCCTCGAAGATAGCGGAAACACGCTGCATGGCTTTATCCAGGAATACTTTAGTGATCGGACGAAAGGCCAGCAGAAGTTTTACTATAAATCCTACGACTGGACAGAAATCAGCATTTCTCCCAAAAATGGGGTGACCCTGCATCTCTATTCCTGGGGCAATGGAGAAGTAAAGGTTACTGATCTCTCTTGCTCCTCCGATGGATTCATCATGTTCCGCTGGCCTGGGACGATGCAGATGATTACGATCGTCCTGGTCAAAACCTATTATTAAATTGATGTTCACCAACTGAGGCCCCCTCACTTCAAAAACATCTCCGCCAATCGGCGGAGATGTTTTTAATGTCAGCAAAGATATTTGCTTTGAACTCGGTCCTTTCCTGGTGGGAATACGGATCTGATAAATGAGTTTTTCCTTTCGCATTTCGTGTTTACCATGTAATGCTTCACGAATTTGTCTATTTGTAGAGTTCGGTTTGCAAAAATGATGTAATACCCAACAGGGATAACTGTGACATCCGCATAGGAAATGCCAACCGCCCCTTGTTTCGTGAGGGTGAAATTCAAAATGTGCCAGGCAAATGCCCTTTGGGCGCTCGCATTTTGTGACCAACACCTGCGGAAGGTTTTTCTCGACGAGTTGAAATTTGGGCTTTGCGTAAGCCCTGAAATTGTATCTTGCGAATGCCCAGAAAGGGTATAATGTGGTCACTTAAATAACCACAACAAAGGAAACTGTTATGTCAGATATTGGTGTTCGAGAACTCAAAACCCGCGCTTCGGAAATTGTCCAGGAGGTTGAAAAACGTCAGACGCGATATACCATCGCCCGCCGGGGCCGCCCTGTGGCGGTGATTATCCCGATTGAAAAACCTCGCGCCCAGGTTTCTACAGAAAATTCAGCCTGGGCTGAGTTATTGCGGCTGGGAAAAGAAATCGCACGCGGCTGGCAAGCCCCCCAATCCAGCGTCGAAATTCTCTCTGAAACACGACGATAACCATGGCCGGGCCGTTTACTGTAGATGCCAGTGTCTTTTTAAATGGTTTCAATCCTGCTGAAGAAGGGCACGCGACAAGCCTGTCCTTTTTGTTGCAATTACAGGATCAAGCCGTACCTATCATTGTGCCTACTCTTTTGCTCCCAGAAGTAGCCGTAGCGATTGGACGAGGTCAAGCCAATGCTGACCTGGCGCGCCAGTTTGCAGACTCATTGAGCCAACTTCCTCACCTTGTTTGGGTGGCATTGGATGAATCACTCGCCAGACAGGCGATTGAAGTTGCCGCTCAATTTCGTTTACGTGGAGCAGATGCTGTGTATGTAGCCGTAGCTTTGCGCTTTGGCTGTCCCCTTGTAACATTGGATCGAGAACAGCATGATCGAGCCGCTAAGGCTTTGCAGACCTTTTATCCTGCGGAGGTGGGCTTGTAGTGCGCCGCACAAAATTCGAGGGATTGAGGATCAAAAGGCTGCCTACAAAAACTGCCCCTTAAAAGCATAAAAAAAACATGATGAAATCCGACCTGTTCGGGTGGCTTGTTCGAATAACATGAGAACCCTATTCTAGCTCTTGAAGAAAAACCCGCTTCCGTTTTCGCCCAATTCGCACACGAAAGCGGTGGCTCAAGTTAGAGACTCAGGGGTGGATTGGGTGAAGGCGTTCAGTGCCCATTTTGGCCCATTAAAAAAGTTTGTCCTGTCAGCACACGCTGACAGGACAAATGGTATTGAATAAACTTTTGTGGCATTGGGGAATGGAAGTGATTATTCCCCAACGGGCCACTGCGAACAAGTGAGACGGTATTCTTCGCCGGGATAGTACTGATTCCACTCGACTTGGGTGAAGCTACGGTGCACAACCTGACAGGCTTCTTCGAGGGAAAGTCGAACTTCATACTCCATATTTTCAGTTGCTATCCGAATTCCTTCGGCTCTTTCCATCCAGCATTTACTCTGACTTTTCATCCGAAATCAAGTCTTAACTTCAGGATATAGTCAATAGGATGCGCGTTCCTTGAAAATCTTAAAAATTCGGCCTCACAAACAGGAAATACCCTCCAGATAGGCTAAGGAAAATAATAGCTCGAATAATGGCGAATGCGATTTTACGTTTGCTTGCCTTAGCCTTTGGATCATTCCAGGATCTATCCCATTTGTAGCTAGTTACCAGGGATAGATCCACGAGGCCACAAACTAACCATATAGGAGAGGCAATATCATTAAAAATCATTACATAGACTTCCATCTCCACCGGCCACCTCTCGCACGTTTTTTTGTAGAATTCGCCAGGAAAATAACGTACCCACTCACTGCGAGTGAAGTTGCGACCTATGATGCTACAAGATTGTTCTAAAGGTGGAATGGTAATTCTGGCCATATCCCACAGGCGTACAGTATTGTCCTGGCCACCTGTAGCTAACCATTTTCCATCTGTGCTAAAGGCCAGGGTATCAATATCTCCTTCATGGGCACGTACTACGAGCGGGTCGAGGGTGAGGTTGTTCAGATCCCACAAGCTTATAGATGATCCACTCATGCCAGCCAGCCAGGTTTCGTCTGGACTAAACGCTAAGGTAAGCCCTGTATTCTCGCGTCCAGGTAACGTAATCGGTTTATTGGTGGGGTCGTTCATATCCCACAACTGCACATAAGAACAGGCATCGAGTATCGCCAACCAGTTTCCATGGGGGCTGAATATCATGGTGTATCCATCACAATCGGGCCCCACGAGCATCGGTGATTCGTTAGTGAGGTTATTGGTATCCCATAGCCTAACCACGGGAGTGCGTATCCATCCCCCACTGCTACTGGCCAACCACTTTCCATTAGGGCTAAATTCCAAGACAAAATCAAAATTGCCCTCTCCTTCATATCGGGGTGTTTTTATCACTTCATAGTCTTTATTTGTCAAATCCCACAACCATAATGATCTGTTGATCTCATTATCACTATCACCAATCAGAATAGCTAATCGTCGCCCGTCGGGACTAAATGCCCAGGCACCAACACCTCCTTCGTTTGGTAACACAACGGGTTCTTGAGTGAGGTGATCTTGAAGGTGGCCTATATCCCATAGGTGAATCTGTCTATCTCCGCTGGCAGTTGCTAACCACCTGCTATCTGGGCTGAAAGCAAGTGAAGTAATCATAGTAGCTTGCTTTAGCACAAAAGGTTTCTGGTTGAAAGTCTGGGTAAGGTTGTCTACAGTCCATAAGCGAACTTTTATATCTCCTCTGGTAATTGTAGCTAGCCATTTACTATCAGAACTGAAAGCAAGTGCCTCGATATTATTTTCATGCTCTAGTACGATAGGTTTATGGGCGAGATCATTCATATTCCAAACACGCACAGTACGATCTCCACTGCCTGTGGCTAGCCATTTCCCATCGCGACTGAATGCCAAATCCGTGACATTATCCTCATGTTCTCGCAACACAATCGAGGCTTTGGTAGAGGGGTTTATTTCCCACAACCTC
>JABWBV010000033.1 GCA_013359445.1 Anaerolineales bacterium
ACCCAAGCATAAAGCGTGATGTGTGAGTGGTTCACGCATCACGCGTCATGTTTCACATCCACCCAAACCGCTTCTTCCACTCATACAATCGCGTCAACGCCTCAATCGGGGACATGGCATTGATGTCCAGACTCTTCAACTCGTCCACCAACGGATTCGTCTCCGGGAATAGGGCGATTTGTTGAGCGGCGACGCGGTTGATTTTCACCGCCGAGCCGGAGCTGAGTTCCAACTGCTTCATAATTTCCCCGGCGCGTTGGATGACCGGGCCGGGCAAGCCCGCCAACTGGGCTACATGGATGCCGTAAGAGCGGTCCGCCCCGCCGGGGATGATCTTGTGCAAAAACACCACCCGTCCATCCCCTTCGCTCACCGCGACGTTGTAGTTCCGCACGCCGGGGAGCAGATCGGCGAGTTGGGTCAGTTCGTGGTAGTGGGTGGCGAACAGCGTCTTTGCCCGGAGGCGCGGGTGATTGTGGATGTATTCCACCACCGCCCAGGCAATCGACAAGCCATCGTAAGTGCTGGTGCCACGCCCAATCTCGTCCAACACCAGGAGACTGCGTGGGGTGGCGTGATGCAAAATGTTCGCCGTCTCCACCATCTCCACCATAAACGTAGATTGCCCCGCGTGAATCTCATCCTGCGCCCCGATACGGGTAAAAATCCGATCCACCACCCCAATCGTCGCCGAAGCCGCGGGGACAAAACTTCCCATCTGCGCCATCAACGTAATCAACGCCACTTGCCGGAGAAACGTGGATTTGCCGGACATGTTCGGGCCGGTGATCACGCGGACCCGTTCCCCCTCCTCGTACACGACATCATTCGGGACGAACCGCTCCCCGCGTAGGGATTGTTCCACGACCGGGTGGCGTCCCTCGCGGACATCGAGCACATCTTCCGCGACCACGCGGGGGCGGGTGAACCCGTTCAGGGCCGCGGTCTCTGCCAGGGCGGCGAGCACATCCACCCGCGCCAGCGCCCGCGCCGCCGACAGCAAATGGCCCGCCGCGCCGCTCAGTTGGGAGCACACCTGATTGAACAGATTCCGTTCGATTTCCCGAATCCGATCTTCGGCGTTTAACACCTTTGTCTCGTATTCTTTCATCTCCGGGGTGATGTAACGTTCGGCGTTGACCAACGTTTGTTTGCGGATGTAGTCCGAGGGGATGCTTTCCGTGTTGGCGTGGGTGACTTCGATGTAGTAGCCAAAGACCTTGTTAAAACTGACTTTGAGGGATTTGATGCCCGTGCGTTGGCGTTCGACCGATTCCAGGTTGGCGATCCATTCGCGGGCGTGGCTGGAGGCGGCCATCACCCCGTCCAGTTCTGCGGAGAACCCTTTGCGGATCACGCCGACGTTCGCGAGAGTGGCGGGGGGTTCGTCATCCAGCGCCGCTTCGAGCAGGCGTAGTTCGTTGGGGCATAAATCAAACCCGCGCAAGGCAAAGCGAAGGGCGGGGGCATCGTCCGGAAGCAGACGACGGAGGGCGGGGAGGCGGCGGAGGGTCGCACGAATGGCAACCAGATCGCGCGGTTGCGCGGTGCCACCTACGACCCGGTTGGTCAGGCGTTCGAGATCACCGAGTGGTTTGAGCGCGGCCCGAATTTCGGAACGGAGTAAACCATCTTCATAAAAAAAGGCGAGGCCATCCTGGCGTTTTTGAATCGCCTCGACATCGAGCAAGGGTTTGCTGACCCACTGGCGCATCAGGCGTTTGCCCATCGGGGAGACGGTGCAGTCAAGCATCCCCAACAGGGAGCCTTTGACTTGCCCGCCCCGAATGGTTTCGGTCAATTCCAGGTTGCGACGGGTGGCGGCGTCGAGGGTCATAAACTCGCTGAGGCTGTACGCGCTGAGGCTGGTGAGTAATTTGAGGGCGGCGGCTTGCGTTTCTCCGAGATATTGGAGGATGCCCCCGGCCGCGCGGGTGGCGAGCGAGTGTCCTTGTAGCCCAAACCCGGCCAGGGTTCCCGCTTCAAAATGGCGGAGGATGGCGTCGGTACAGCGGCCCTCTTCAAAGCGCCAGGCGGGCCAGGGGGTGAGGTGGCCGGGGAGTTCGTTGCCGAGGGTGGTTTTGTCGGGGAAGAGAATTTCGGCGGGGTGCAGGCGAATGAGTTCGGCGCGGATCATGCCGAGGATGTCGGTGCCGGGGGCGTCGTCGGTGCCAAGTTCGGTGGCGGCGAATTCGCCGGTGGTGATGTCGGCATACGCTACCCCCGCGCGGTTTTCGTGGAGGACGACCGCGACGAGGTAGTTGTTGGCGTCGCCGGGCAGGAGGCCGGGTTCTGTCACCGTGCCGGGGGTCACGATCCGCACGACCTTGCGGGGGAAGAGGCCTTTGATCGGTTGGTCCCCCATTTGTTCGCAGATGGCGACGTGGTAGCCTTGTTCGATCAGGCGGGAGAGGTAGTTTTCGGCGGCGTGGTAGGGGATGCCTGCCAACGGGACGCGTTGGCCTTTGCCCACCGAGCGTTCGGTGAGGACGATGTCCAGCACGCGGGAGGTGATTTCTGCGTCTTCGTCGAACGTTTCGTAAAAATCCCCCAGGCGGAAAAATAAGATGACGTTGGGGTATTGTTTTTTGATATCGAGGTATTGACGGCGAACGGGGCTGAGATCGTCCATGAGGGGTGAGGAGTGATAAGTGGGGTGGTTGGTTGTTGGGTGGGAATTTGTGGAAATTGGGGGGAATTATGGGAACTCATGGGAATTCCTACGAGTTCCTACCGTTCCTATGAGTTCCAAGAATTATCTATCTTTTACCCCTATTTGTCCACACGGGCAAAAACGTGAATTACCGAGCGGGCATCGCACGGGGCAACGGGGGCGGTGGGGGTGAGTTCTTCAAATTGGGTAGGATCGGAGAGGATTTCGGCGAGCCAATCTTTGAAGTAACGTTTGGAGACGAGGACGTAGTCGGCTTCTGTGACCCATTGTTGGGCAAGGGTGTTGCTCCAAAAGCTGAAGCGGGCGAGTTCGTTATCATCGCCGGTCAGGTAGAGGGTGTAGTCCTGATTGATCTGGGTGGGGAAGAGGTGGGGATCATCCAGATAGAGTAGGGGAACGGCTGAGAGTGTACCACGCCAGTAGACTTTCGACCCCACGGGGATCAGATCGGCGAGGTGGTGTCCGGCGGCCTCGTAGCTTTGGATCACGTCGAGGGAAGGGGGGGTGAGGGGGGCGGCGTCTTCGGCGGGGGTGAGTTCGGTTTCCGTTTGGCCGCAATCGTAGGTGTCAAAACCATCACCGAGCATTTTGGTGGGGCCGAGGAGCATTCCCGCGATTAGCGTGAGGGAGATCACGTAAACAGCGGGGGATATTTGCGGTTGAGTTTTGCGGAGACGGCGAACCAGGGCAATGAGGAGGGCAAGGAGCAGAATCCCCAGGCCCAACGCCAGCCCCAACGTGGGGATGAAGTTGCGCCATTGCGTTTCGTAAGGCCACCCAAAACGGTTTTCGAGCAGAACCCAAAGCTTGACCGTGCCGGGGAGGATGCGGAAGTTCGCGACACGGGGGACATTTTCTTTGAGAATCTCTTCCCCCCAGTTTTTGAAATCGCTAAAGGCACTGTATGCAATGCCGGTGGTGAGGAACAGGAGGAGCGCGGCGAGAAGAACCTGGCGGATGGGGTGTATCTGGCGGGTCAGGCTGGGTAACAAAACCAGAAAGAGGAGGATGCCGATGAAGTCGAAAAAAGACAGGTAAATGGAGTGACAAAAAATACAGTAACTCAGCCCCAATGACGCCGCGGCGTGCATCGCACCGAGGACGATGAAGAGAACGGAAAGGAAAACTGCGGCGCGGAAATCGGTGTCCGTTTTCCAGGCGTTGCGGCGAGGCCAGAGTATCCACGCCGTGAGCGCGCCCCACCACACGACAAAATGATACCGAAACCCGTAGAAAAAGCTGATCACCCGCCCGTTGAAGTCGGTGGTGGGGTTCCAGTAACGCACGGCCTCCGGTTCCCGCCAGGGGTCGAGGAAGGGGGTGAGGGCGTCGGGGAGCCAGTATGTCCAAAGTTTGAGAATGTCCGGCCAGTAGGCAAGGTGGCCGATGAGGACGACGAGGCCACCGGAGAGGGCCGACAGGATGGCGGGGGTACGGCCATATTGCCACCAGATATACAGCACGAGGATCGGCAGAACCGCGGCGAGATTGATCCGGGTCATCATCGCGACACCCGCCAGCGCACCTCCGAGGGCGACCTGCCAGGGTTTGCGGTCATCACCGAGGACGCAGACGAGCATCCACACAAGCATACAGGCGATCAGCACCTGAGAGGTCGCGACGCTGTACATTTTGATCACCGCCACGTTAAGCGCGAGCGCCCAAATGGCGAACGCCGCCCAGCCTTCCCCGCGCAAACGCCGAACCAGCACCCACAAACCGAGCAGGATCAACAGCCCGACCAAGAGGGCAAAATACCGCGCGGGGCGCAGTCCCGGCCCAAAGAGGACCTGGATCACGCCCGGAATCAAAAACCCGAGCGGGGTGTGGTTGGTGAGGGGGCCGTAATCCTGAAAGGGGGTGTAGACACCGCGAATGAAGAGGAGGCCTTTGGTAAGGTACGCGCCTTCATCGAGAACGGAGTCGAGGTGGTGAACGAAATACCAGGATTGGAGGGTATAGACGATCACGCCCGCCAACGCGGCAAGGCGGGAAAGTAGGATATTGTGGGAGAAAAGGAGTTTTTTCAGGGACATGGGCGCGAAACCGATTACTTCTCACGACTCGTCACACGCCAGTCATGCGGCAACAGTTCGCGCAGAGTGACAACCGTTGCGGCCCGTACCAGCACTTCGGCCTGGAAATTGTCCGAGTGAAGTTGGCTGATGAACTCCCGACAACGTCCACAGGGCGGGAGAATGTTTCCATCCCAATTGACCGCAACCATTTTCATCACTCGATTTTCCCCGGCAGTCACCATCGCGGCCGCCGCGGCATGTTCCGCACAAAAACCCATTGAGCACGCGGTGTCAATACATACCCCGGTGAAAACCTTTCCGCTATCAGTCAATAAGGCGGCCCCAACACCCCCAGCATCCGCGTCGTCCGAAAGGCGGCGCGGGTTGAGGACAGATTTTGCATATTGGGTTAGTTCGTCAAAGGTCATCGTTTTTGGAGGTACTGAAGAGTTGTTTCGACAACATGCAGGCGTTCATCTGCACCCAGGGAGAGTTTCATTAAGTTTCCTTGTTTTTTTAACCGCTCAGTACGGGGAAAATGCCCCGAAAAGAAAGGGTGAAAGGGAAATGAACATTCCCCTTTCACCCTTTCTTTCGGGCTAATCTCTGAATTTTTACCCCAAGCACCTTGACGGCAAATACGTGAACCTACTTTCGGCCATAAATCCACCCTTCCACGCGGCGGAGGGTTCTTCGGGCAATCGAACGCGCTCGCGCCAGAAGTTGGTAGCGTTGCTGGTACACCTTTTTCTCGCTGGGGAATGGCCCGGTCCAATGGATCGCCGCGGCGCCCCAGGTTAAACCTGCGCCAAACCCTACAATCACAATATTTTGCTCGCGTTGCAAACGCCCACTCTCTATCGCCTCACATAACGCAATGGGGATAGAAGCTGTGGAGGTATTGCCATATCGCTCCACATTGATGACAAAGCGTTCCAATGGCAACTTCAAACCACGCGCCGCCGCTTCAATAATGCGGTAGTTTGCCTGATGAGGCACAATCAAATGAATGTCTTCCATTTTTAGCCCCGCCGCCTCCACGACCTGTTCCGTCGCTTTGGCCATGACCCGCGTGGCAAAACGATAGACTTCCCGCCCATTCATCTGGATAAAATGCAAGTCATTTCCAACCGAATGGGGACTGGCCGGAATCGAACTACCACCAGCCGGAATCGTGAGCAGGTCGCCCCCGGACCCATCCGACCGGAGCATCGAGGAGAGCACGCCGCCCGGCTCATCGCTGGCCTGCAAGACAAACGCCCCCGCCCCATCCCCAAACAAGATGCACGTTGTCCGGTCGCGCCAGTTCACCAGGCGCGAAAGGGTCTCGGACCCAATCACTAGCGCTGTTTGAATGGAGCCTGATTTGATCGCCTGTGCGGCAATATCAACAGCGTAGATAAACCCACTGCACGCCGCCAAAATATCAAACGCGCCACAATCCGTCGCCCCAATTCGATCCTGCACCAAACAAGCGGTCGAAGGGAACAAATGCTCTGGTGAAGAAGTGGCCACAATGATCATATCCACGTCTGTCGGGCGAACATTGGCGACCTCCATCGCTTTTAACGCCGCCTGAGTGGCTAAAAGCCCGGTGGTTTCTTCCGGGTTGGCAATATGTCGTTCGCGAATTCCCGTCCGTTCTCGAATCCATGCGTCATTTGTATCCACAAATTGGGCAATTTCATCGTTGGTCAACACCCTTTCGGGCACTGACATGCCCCATCCGGTAATGTGCGCGTAACGCGTCATAATCCTGGCTCCTCGTGATAACGGCTAATAATCACGGTGGCGTTATGTCCACCAAACCCAAAAGAATTGGACATGACATGTTCAAGTCGGTCCACGCGGCGGGCTGTATTGGGGACATAATCCAGGTCACAATCCGGGTCGGGGAATTCATAATTTGTAGTGGGGGGCAAAATCCGATCCATCAAAGCCAAGGTGCAAAAGACCGCTTCCAGGGAGCCAGTCGCCCCTAACAAATGTCCAGTCATGGACTTGGTAGAAGAAACGGGAAATTCATAGGCCCGTTCCCCAAAAACCGTTTTAATCGCTCGGGTTTCGCTTTTATCGTTGAGGGGTGTGCTGGTACCGTGGGCGTTAATATAATCAATGTCCGTCTCCGTCAAACCAGCATCTTTGAGGGCAGTCCGCATACAACGCACAGCACCCTCGCCATTTTCGGCAGGCTGAGTGACATGGTAGGCATCATTCGTTGACCCATACCCGGTCACTTCGGCGAGGATAGTCGCCCCACGGGCGCGCGCGTGTTCCAACGATTCCAATACCAGCGTGGCCGCTCCTTCCCCCATAATAAACCCATCTCGTTCTTTATCAAAAGGCCGAGAAGCACGCTGTGGCTCATCATTGCGGGAAGACATCGCGTTCATCACCGCCAATCCGGCCATCGAAATGGGTACAACCGCCGCTTCGGAACCGCCCGAAAACACGACATCTGCTTCCCCTCGTCGAATCATCGCCGCCGATTCGCCTAACGCGTTGGTCCCCGTCGCACACGCGGTAACAACCGCCATGTTTGACCCTCGCACCCCTAATTCAATCGCGACCGTCCCCGCCGCGCTATCCGGCAACATCATCGGAATTAAAAACGGGCTGACCCGGGTCGGGCCGGCTTCCAAAATCACCCGGGTTTGTTCATACAGGGTGCCCACGCCCCCAATCCCAGACCCAATGATGACTCCAATCCGGTCCCGATTCTCGTCGTTAATTTGAAGGTTGGCATGGTCAACGGCCTGTCTGGTAGCGGCAAGGGCAAATTGGGTAAACCGATCCATTTTTCGGGCCGCACGAGGGCCAAATAGCTCTTTGGGATCGAACCCTTTGACTTCGGCGGCAATTCTCACTTTGTGGGCACTGGCGTCATAATGGGTCACTGGGCCAATGCCCGATTTACCCTGAAGGATATTTTGCCAGGTGGTTGGGACATCATTACCCAGAGGGCTAACACAGCCTAACCCGGTAATGACAACTCTTTTTCGCATAAGTTACTCCTTTGATTTTGCTAGAGGTATTAACCCCACTCGTTTTCGGTTGGATACGTACATCATCACAGGCCCTAATCCCCCACACCCCCATGAGCCTCTTCGCCGCGATCATTCTCCGGGCAAAGGAGTTATTTGGCTCGCTACGAACGGGTGAATCTGCCGAATATGCAATCGGTCGTGTTCGGCAACAAAATGACCGATTTCCTGAAAATTTGTTGGGCCAAAAATAGCATGGCGTGCAGGACGTTGCCAGTCTTTTGCGGTCAAGGCATCCAGCAATGCGAGGGTTTCCAGCCGGTACGTTATAAAATCTTGAAATGCCGCAGGGCCATTTTGATCGCTGTATCGATTGTCTTCGACCCACGCATCGGTGTCCACCCCTGCTAAAAAGGGGTTGTCTTCCTGCAAAATCTGCGTAAACCGGGGGAGATTTACGGTCTTTTCCACATCGCGCATATGGCAGACGATCTCGGTCAGGGTCCAATGCTCGGGGGTGGGTTTAACGTGCCAGGCTTGGGGAGGCAAAGCGGCCAGTTGTGTGGCGAGTGCGGCAGGGGTGGAGCGGAGGGTCGCCTGGATGGCGGTCGTCGATTGATAGGCGGTCGGGATCCCGCTCGGACCGGTTTGGGTCAGCCAGGGGATCAGTGCGCTGAGCGGGCCTGTAGGCGTTTTACGAGCGGCGTCTTCTGGGAGGGCGGTGCCATTTTCATGAATCCAGAATCCGGTCAGGCCCAGGTTTTGGGCTGGGAGGATGTCTCGTTCCCAATCATCCCCTACCATAAGTACGGGGTCTTCCGGCCAGCCGAGGTGGGCTAATATTTCGGCATAGTAGGCCGGGTTGGGTTTGGCGAAATGGGCGTTTTCGAAGGTGGTAATGTGGGCGAAGGGGGTGGTTTCTGGGGGGAGACCCGCCCATGCCAGGCGTTGATAAATCGCGGTTTCTGGAAATAAGGGATTGGTGGCTACGGCGACGCGATACCCTTGTTGAAGGGCATATTGGCAAAGAGCGATGGCCTCGGGGCGCAATTGGGTCAAAGGGCGAAGGTTTTTATATTCTTGGGCGTAAAAGTCGGTGAGGGTGGCTTGGGGAGCCTCGTACGAAAGGCGGAGCGAAGGGTAAAAGTGGGCGTCAAAGATTTCTTTGAGGGTTTGCCGGGGATGATTGTTTTCGATCATCTTATGGGTGGCGTAGAGAAGGGCTTGGACCATTTTCCCGGGCTCGGCGTAGGTGGACAGGCAACGCCCGAGACCCTGCAAGTACGCTGGCAGAAAAGTGTCCATCTCGTTTCCGAGCAGGGTGTTATCAAGGTCAAGCAGAAGCGTCAGACCCAAAATCGTCTCCTAATATAAATTGGATGTTGCCATGGCACTGGCCGCATCCAATGTGAGGATCGGATACGGCGCAAGTGCATTTTGTGCAATAGGGTTTAATTTGAACGCTCCGCCGGAGAAAGGGGAAGGGACGGTGAATGCGGGCATTTAACTGCATATGCTCGCAGGCGTTGGCTCGAATAATATCGGGGACGGGGCATGAAGCGCATAAGTCCGGCGACCAGGTTTGATCGGGGGCACTATCTTTTAAAAGGCGGCATTCTTCACGGTTGCGTCCCCGATGGTAATCTCCGTAAAAATACGGACATTCTTTTCCGGCAGGCGTTCGCATTGGTTAGACGCGGGTGACGTAGGTGCCTGTGCGGGTGTCGATGCGGATGACATCGCCGATATTGACAAAGGCGGGGACGTGAACTTCCAAACCGGTTTCGGTCACCGCGCGGGCGCTTACGCCGGTCGCAGTGTCGCCCCGGACCGCTTTTTCGACGTAGTCAATGCGTTGTTCGACGTTGATCGGGATTTCCAGGTCTAGTGGCTCGGTTCCGTAGAAAGTCAGTTTTAACTCGACGCCTTCTTTGAGGTAGGGGATGACATCGCCCAGCGTTTTGGCGGTGAGGGCGGGTTGTTCGTAGGTTTCGAGATCCATAAAATAATAAAGTTCGCCATCGGTGTAGAGATATTGAACATTATGGTGATCCAGATCGGCATCTTGAACACGATCCCCAGAGATGAATGTCTTTTCAATCGTGGAGCCGGTGCGAACATTGCGGGCTTTGACCCGGATGCTGGCTTTTCCACGGCCAGATTTGTTGTGACTGTAATCTAAAACACGGTAAAGGTTGTTGTCTTCTTCAAAGACAACCCCTTTGCGAAGATCGTTTACATCGATCATAAAGCCTCCTAGGGCAAAAAGAAGTAGATTTTCGCTCTGCCAAGCACTGGGATATATTTCCGGAGGGAGAGGAAGAGCTGATTTGAGATAGCCTTCAATTGGGCGGGAAGATTATAGCGCGGGGATTAAGGGTGGTAAAGGATCATTTTGGGGAAAAGAGGATGATTCGCTGAAGTTTTTCGCTTGTTTTTAACTTGCAGGTTAAAATGGAAGGCATGGAAGAATCTATCGAACAAACCACCCCTTATAAATCCGGGTTCGTCGCAATTGCCGGGCGACCGAATGTCGGAAAATCGACGCTTATCAATACCCTGATGGGGCAGAAAATAGCCGCTGTTACCCCACGCCCCCAAACGACCCGCCGCCAACAATTGGGGATTCTGACCCTGGAAAATGCTCAGATCATTTTCGTGGATACGCCAGGGCTTCATCGCGCCCACCATAAACTGGGAGAATGGATGAACGTGGAAGCTACCCACGCGTTTGCACACAGTGATGTGCTTATGATTGTGGTGGACGGGAGTCAACCTGTTCACGAAGAGGATCATCTGGTTGCAAAAATTATCCTTGAACAAGCGATTACCCTCCCCCAAATTTTAATCATCAATAAACGCGATTTAATCCCACCCGAAAATCAATTATTCGTAAAGGTTGCTTTTTCTACCCTGTTCCCGAATGCAACGCCAGTATTCATTTCTGCCGCAAAGGATGAAAATTTTGAAGCTCTCCTCTCGATCTTGACCCAACACTTGCCCAAAGGGGACCCCTTTTTCCCAGAGGATCAAGTCACCGATTTATACGAACGAGAAATTGCCGCAGATTTAATTCGCGAATCTGCATTACTCTATTTGCGAGATGAAGTCCCCCATAGTATTGCTATCCGAATGGACGAATTTACCGAGCGTGGGGAGATGGGCGCTTACATCGCCGCTACCCTGTTGGTGGAGAAAGAATCGCACAAACCGATTGTCATCGGGCAGGGCGGGGAAAAAATCAAACAAATCGGACAAGCCGCCCGGCAGGAAATCGAAAAAATGAGTGGGCGAAAGGTTTATCTGCAACTCCGGGTGAAAGTTCGTCCCAATTGGCGAAATAACGAAAAAGTGTTACAGCAATTTGGCTTTCGGTCACATCAGTAAGATGGGAATAGAATGGCCTAATGTAAACCTCGGGAATTTGCCCCGGTTTTTGAAAGGCTACAAAACCATTTTACGCTTGGCACCACCCCGATTAAATAACTCATATTACGCACGGACTTGGTGCAACGCAGGTGCGACACGCACGTGACCCTAGAGAAAAGGCAGGATTAAGCCTTCGTAGGCGGATTAAAAATTACTCGGAAGTGCGTCGCACCTTGCGTAACATCAGCAAATAAAAAGAGCCATGTTTTACCATGGCTCTTTTTATTACAATAATGATGGCGGGAATTAGAGGTTGGCGACGATGTTGCTGAAGACGTTACCAATGGCCGGGCCGAGCAGGGCGAGGATAACGATAACGACGACGGCGACGAGAACCAGGATCAACGCATATTCTACGAGGCCTTGGCCTTTTTCTTGTTCTTTGGGGGCGAATAACATGACTAAAATCTCCTATGAATGAAAATTTAAAAAATGAAAATGGTTTGAAAATTACAGGTTAGCAACGATGTTGCTGAAGACGTTACCAATGGCCGGGCCGAGCAGGGCAAGGATAACGATAACGACGACGGCGACGAGAACCAGGATCAACGCATATTCTACGAGGCCTTGGCCCTTTTCTTGTTCTTTGGGGGCGAATAACATGACTAAAATCTCCTATGAATAAAAAATAAAAAAAAAAGAAAAATTTCTTACAAAAAATTACAGATTAGCGACGATGTTGCTGAAAACGTTACCAATGGCCGGGCCGAGCAGGGCGAGGATAACGATGACAACGACAGCAACGAGAACCAGGATCAACGCATATTCTACGAGGCCTTGGCCCTTTTCTTGTTCTTTGGGGGCAAATAACATGGCTTAATTCTCCTTTGTTTAAGATGGCTCCCAACAAACGGGGAGCTGTGCCAGTTCAACAAAAAAGGCAGGACTTTTTCAGGCCTGCCTTTGGTTGATTAGAAGTAAATAAACGACTTCCATTCTTGGCAGCCTGGCAGTCGTAACCAACGAAGTTGGTCGTAGACCCATAGCTTTGCGCCGCCGGTTTTCACCGGGTTTGCCTTTTCAGATACTTTATGAATGAACTGTGCTTATTCTAGTATATATTTTTCTTCAGGTCAAGCCCCAGTTCATGCTGATAATAGTATAAATATACCAATATGTGAAGAAATCTGGATCAACCAGGATTAACAAGAGGCCAAATGCTTCTTCTCTATTAACCTTCAGGCGTATCACAAAACAAAACCCGCCAATTAGAGCACAAAATCGGCATTTTTTCAGCAAATGCCCAACCTTTAGGAGATAAAATCCCACTATCAAAAGATTTCCCCTTTCCCCATGCTCAGGAGTGCTCATGCGCGCTTACAATATTCACATGCCTACCAACCACCCTGCCAGCCAACCTTCCCAAAATGCCATTCACCGGCTCAAAGGAGTTATACAACAAACCGTTGTGATCGACTCCTTTCGTCTGGATTTAATCCTCGCGGCTTTTTTTGCGCGTGGACACGTACTCCTGGAAGATGTCCCCGGAATCGGAAAGACCATGCTCGCAAAAGCGCTGGCCTTTTCCGTCGAAGCCAGTTTCAAACGCATTCAATGCACTCCCGACCTCCTCCCCACCGACATCACCGGGGGAGCGATCTACAACCAACGCGACCAACGCTTTGAGTTCATGCCCGGCCCCATCTTTGCCAACATCGTTCTCGTAGACGAAATCAACCGCGCCTCCCCCCGCACCCAATCCAGCCTGCTTGAATGTATGGCGGAATCCCAAATCAGCGCCGACGGATACACCCACGCCCTGCCTGATCCCTTTTTCATCCTTGCCACCCAAAACCCCATCGAAATGGCCGGAACCTTCCCCCTGCCAGAAGCGCAACTGGACCGCTTTCTGATTTCCCTCGATCTGGGCTATCCCGAATTTTTAGATGAAGTCACCATCTTGGAAAGAGAAGAACACGCCAACCCGCTCGATAGTCTCACACCTGTTATAGAACTGGATGAAATTCGACAATTGCAGGCAAGCGTACAACAAGTAGATGTCGTCCGTCCCCTAAAGGAATACATCGTCCGCCTGGCGAACGCCACCCGCGCGCATCCCGAAACTGTGCTCGGCCTCAGCCCGCGCGGGGGGGTGGCGCTCCAACGGTGTGCTCAGGCCCTCGCGTTGATTCGGGGACGTACGTTCGTCACCCCGGATGATGTCAAATCTGTGGCCCCCCCTGTCATAGCCCACCGCATCCTCCCCCGCGACCGCCGACTCGAAACCGCGCGCCGCGTCGTCGAAGAAGTCCTCCACGAAGTCCCCGTTCCCCTTGATTAACCATTAATTATTCACTATTCACCATTTACCCTTCTCCTTCCGTGCCCACTCGCCGCGCCGCTACCTTCCTCTTCCTCGCCTTCCTGCTCTATCTGTTCGCCAATCAGACGCAGGTCGGCTGGCTCTACGTGATGTCCGCCCTGCTCGCCGGAGTGGTAGTGGCCGCGTTCGGGATCAATCGGGGGGCATTAAAAGGGCTGGTCGGGACACGGCAAATCGGCTCGGGGGAATACGAAGAATTTTATGAAGGGGAAGAGATTTCTATCTCCCTCACCCTGACCAACCCCCGCCGCACGTCCACGGCCCAACTCCGCGCCCTCGAAACCTGTCCCCTCGCCGACCCCGCGTCCGAACATCACGCGCTCACCATCTTCATCCCCGCCCTCCCACCCGCTCAAAGCACCGAACTCCAATATCTCGTCGAAATCTACCGCCGCGGCCTGCACGAATTCCCCCCCCTTGCCCTTTCCACGCGCGCGCCGTTTGGCCTGTTCCACCAAAAACGCACCCTCCCCCTCCCCACCCCCCTCCTCGTTTATCCCGAACTGCACCGGCTCACCCGGCTGGACCTGCTCGACCGCCAACCTTCGGTGAACCTGACCCGCCCCCGCGCGGGCTGGGGGACCGAGGTCATCGGCGTACGCCCCTACCGACCCGGCGATTCCCCCCGGCACATTCATTGGCGATCGGTTGCACGGCTCGCAGGGCGTTCGGGGCAGTTGATCAGCAAAGAGTTCGTGGATGAATCCCAGCCCGGCCTCACGCTTGCCCTCGATCTGTTCCCCCATTCGCTTCCAACCACCGACAGTAAACACACGCCCTTCGAGTGGATGGTCAAACTCGCCGCCAGCATAGGGGAGTACGCGATCCGGCGCGGGTACGCGCTCCACCTACTGACGGACGAAACCGCCTGGCCCGCCCCGCACGGTCCGGTCACGCGTCAGGCTTTGCTCGAATTCCTCGCCCGCGTTCACCCCGCCGGAGAATACCCCCTCGCCCAATTGCTCACCACGCGCAACACGCAGACTTTCGTCGCCGCCATTTTTCCATACCCCGATCCGAATGCCCTTGCCCCTCTGCTCAGTCTAAAACAACAAGGCGTCCAACTCCTCACCGTGCTCCCCGACCCAGCCACCTTTCCTGTCCCCGGTCCCTCCGCCGCACCGCTGGCGGATGAGTTAACTGCGGTTGGGATAGAAACCCGTCTCGTGTACTTTGGCGAAAATTGGGCTACCCAACTCGCCCCTCTTCAAACCTCCATCCTCTCCTAACTCATTACTCGTTACTTATCCCTTCATGAACCCCTTCCGCCTCGCTATCCGCCTCATCACCCTCGGCCTCGGCGCGTTTTTTGCGCTGACGGGCGTAATAGGTTTCTTAATCTACCGCTCGTTGCCCGCCCTGATCGGGATGGTGATCTTCCTCATCGGTGGGGCAATCGTCGTGCTCATCCCAACCTTCGTCCAGAAAATGGCGGCACGCGCGGAGGCGAGGGCGGCGCGGAAACGGCGTTCGATCCGGGACCCGGAAAAATCGCCACGTCTGCGGGCGCTGGTGTTTGCCGCGCAAGCCGTCGGGATGCTCTCGCTCGCGTACACGGGGAGGCTTTGGATTATCGCCTTCATCGGCCTCATCATCCTCGCCGCCGGGCACTGGTATGCCAATCACCAGATTCATTTCAAGCCCATCCCGTGGGTGCGATTTCTGATCTTTGGGTTGTTCCACCTTGTGTTTGTGTGGATGTTTGTCGGCATTTTCATCGGGCAACCGTACCCGCAGGCCCAGCTCGCCATGTTGGGGATGGCAGTGGTCAGTTGGGAGTTGTTCAGCCGCCTGAACCTGATCTCCGGGCTGGGGTTGGGATTGATCAACCTGTATGTTGCCGCCACCCTCAGCCGGGATGTGTTTTTTGCCCTGTTTCTCCTTGCCTTCGTCGGCCTCCTGCTCGCGTTCCTCTGGGTTGCCGAATCTGAGGATGGGGTGAAAGATAATCCAATTCAATTGACAATTCAGAATTCTCAATTGCCAATTGTCAATTCCAGAAACTACATCCTGCGATTTTCATTTCTTCTCCTTCTTGCCGTCCCCCTCATCTTCCTCCTCACACCCCACTTTGCCGGACGCCCGTTGATCATGCCGATCTCGTTGCGCGTGCCCATTCGGAGCGGCGCGCAAGCCCAAATCGTCAACCCAGCCGTGCCGCTCGTGCAAATTCAAGGCTGGTCAGATGGGGAAAGCGAATATTATTACGGATTCGACACGCGCCTCGACCTCAGTTACCGGGGCGGATTGAGCGACACGGTGATGATGTTTGTCCGCAGTCCCGCGTGGAGTTACTGGCGCAGTCACGCTTATGACGTTTACGATGGCCGCACCTGGACACAAACAAGCCCTGATGACATCACGACCATTCACCGCGAACCGGGGAACGTGCTCTTTGAAATCCCCACCCCGCCTGGGGAACCGCTCCCCCGCGCGGGCGAGGAAACGTTCGTCCAAACCTTTTATATCGTCCAGTCGCTCCCAAATCTGCTCTTTGTGGGAGGACAACCCCGCCAGCTTTTCCTCGCCGCCGACGAAATTGTGATGGACGCGACGGGCGGCTTCCGCGTGGGCGAACCGCTCGCGCCCGGGGCCGTGTACTCCGCGATTTCCGCCCGCCAGGAAGTTGACCCCGCCACCCTCCGCACCGCCGGAACCGCTTACCCGCCCGATCTACTATCCGACTACACGCAGTTACCCGCCACGGTCACCCCCCGCACCCGCCAACTCGCCGAGGACCTGACCCGCACCGCCCTGACACCTTACGACAAAGCCACCGCCCTGCGCGATTACCTGCTCACCATCCCCTACGACTACTTCCCGCCCCCGCAAGCGCCCAATACGGACGCGGTGGATCAATTTTTATTCGTGGACAAGCGCGGGGTATGCGAGCAGTACGCGTCCGCGCTCGTGATCCTGCTCCGGCTGAATGGCATCCCTGCGCGGCTGGTGGCGGGGTTTGGGAGTGGGACGTACAACCAGATCACGGGGTACTACGAAGTGCGCGCGAGCGATGCCCACGCCTGGGTGGAGGTGTATTTTCCAGGGTCGGGTTGGGTGCCATTTGACCCCACACCCGGTTGGACGGGTGATCCGCAGACGGGGGAGGTCAAACGTTGGGTGTTTTCCAGTTGGACGGAGGGGGTGGATTTGCCCCGGATCGAACTTGGTGGGGTGGGTGAGGCGGGGGCGGCAGTGTTCGCCGCGGTCGCCGGGCCGTTGGGGGTGCTGTTTGCCCTGGCGATGGCGGGCGCGATGGGATGGGGGCTTTGGTGGCTGTGGCAATGGTGGCGAAGGAAGAATCCCCCTCGCCCGCGCGGGTTACAGGATCACCCCAACCGACGCAAAATCCTGAGGGCGTATCGCCGCGCCGAGCGGAAGGCGCGTACCCCGCGCGGGGCGGCGCAAACGGTCGGGGAACACGTCCGCGCGGCCCCGGCCCTGACTGGGTTGGAAGACGCGGTCAACATCGCCGCCTATCGGCCTAATCCACCGGATGATGAGATGGTAGAGGCGATTAAACATTTATAGAGGCGCAATTTGGGCTCTCCCGTTTTTGGCGGGAAAGTGCCGAATTTCTCTAGGCCGTATTTTCCGAGTACTTCACGACCCGTTCATCTCCCCGATTTTGAAAGGCAAGTTTGTAAATCAATGGCATGAGGGATTTGCCGTCTATTTTGGCGAAGAGGTAGGGGGAGAGTTCGAGTTGATTTTCCTGAACCCAGAGGGCGTATTCGCGGCGCTGGGTTTTGGGCGCGGCGGCGAAGGCGGTTTCGATGGCGGCCAGGGTTTGGGTGATGGTCGTTTCGATTTCGGTCACCCAGCCGTTGAATTCGGCGAGGAACTCATCGGGGATTTGGGAGCGGATGTAGTCTACCGTGCCGGTTTGGTAGGCTTCCAGGGTGTGTTTGAAGGAGAGGCCAAAGACGAGTTTGTGCAGTTCGAGATATTTGTCCCCTTTGATCTTAAACCGTTGCCCGTCGGAAAATTCGAGGACGAAGCCTTCTTCGCTTTCGTCCAGGGTGCCTGCGCGGGCGATGATCTCGCTGACGTTGTTGAAGTAGAATGTTTGGGGCAAGGGGAACCCGTATTGCTGACCGAGGTCGTACACGGCGGGGTAAAAGGGAAGGTAATCGCCGGTGAAACGGTTGCGGGCGGCAAGGAGGGTGAGGGATTCTTGGCCGTGATAGTCTACGATGACGCGGTTTTCGGGGTAGATGATTTCAAAGAGGAGGGTGAGTTCGTCGGGGAGGTCGGACAGGTCATAGGTTTGGTTGAGGAAGCGGGTGGCCCACTCGGCTTGATCGCTGTGGAACGCGCCGCGGGTGGCGATGCGATATTTCTCCCCCTGGAAGGATGCGCTCTGGGATGCGCTCCGGTAAAGGATGCCCAAACTGCCATCCATTTTTTCGGTGACGGTGACGAGGTGGCCGGTGGCTTTGCGTCCGGGTTCGTTATAGTTATAGAATTTGTCGAAGGGGCGGGCAACGATTTCGCCAGTGAGGCGGTTGAGGATCAGGCCGCGGCTGACGCGTTCGAAGAAATTCCAGCGCCCGGCATATTGGGCTTTGGGGGTGTAGTTGAAGATAATGAGGTCGCCGTCGGTGTCTGTGCCTACGTCGCCGTAGGGTTTCCAGTCGGTGATGCCTGCGGTGACGAGGGTTTGGAGGTGGGGGAGGGAAGTGATTTCGGGGGGGAAGTGGGGGGACATGGGGGGAGGGGGTGAGGGGAATTGGGGGAATTTTTCAGGCGAAAAACTCACCTAATGCGCGGAAGCATTTTGCGCCGAGTTTGTGGCCGACTTGATCTTCGCAGGCGGTGACGGATGCGCCGAGTTTTTGGAGGAGGGACGCGCCCGCGCGGGCCATTTCGATGGGGACGGTTTGGTCTTCGGTGCCGTGGGCGAGGAAAATGCGTTTGCCCGCGAGGGGCTGAGCGGGCAAATGGGGTTCGAGGCCAGGGGGGACGAATCCCGCGAGACCCGCGATAGCTGTGACCCTGTGTGGGTGGGAAACGGCAAACGCGTGGGCCAGTGCCGCGCCCTGGCTAAACCCGATGAGGTTGATCGGGCCAGGATCGTGATCGAGATTCGCCTTAACTTTTTCAAGTAAATCCAGTAAGGATTCAATGGCGGGTTGGAAACTCGTGAGCGTGGGAAATTCACCCAGGCGTGGAACCCACCCGTAGCGTCCCGGTTCCGGTTCGTAGAGGGCGCGGGGGGCAATCAGCAGGTGGTGCTTTGGCAGGCGGGAGGCGAAGACCCAGGTGACGGTTTCGTCGCCGAGCCAGCCGTGGAGGAGGAGAGTCAGCGGCGGGGGCGGGGCAGGGTAAATGGCTTCGGGGATGCGCGCGAGGGCAGTCCAGCCGGGGAGGGCGAGGGGAAGGGGTTTAATGGTCAATTGTGAAGGATTAATGGTGGATTTTTTATGGGATGTAATTGTAAGGTTGTAGTGAGGCACGCCAGTGCCGTACCCCTGGGCACTGGCGTGCCTCACTACAAACGGATTAGAGGCTACCAGGCGGCTTGGGGATCGAGGCGGGCGACTTGTTGGAGGTCGGCGAGGATGTTGACGAGGTGTTGGGAGGGGAGGGTGCGGGCGAGGGTGCGCATTTTGGCCGCGGGGAGGCGGAGGTTCGCACTTTCGAGGAAGGGGATGACCTGGGCGTGCCACGCCGTTTGGAGGGTGGCGGAGGCAGGCAACCATCCGGCCCGGACGAGGTCGTCTTCGCCGGGGAGGGGGTCGAAGAGTTGGCCGGTGTAGGGCCAGAGTTCGTCGAGGGCGGTTTGCATTCGCCGGTGGGATTCTTCGGTGCCGAGGCCGAGGCGTGTGACCCAGGCGGAGGTGTGACGGAGGTGGTAGATTTCTTCGCGGCGGATTTTGGCGGCAGTTTCGGCGAGGGGGGTGAAGGCGCTTTGGGCGTAGTGGCTGAGGCGGGTAGTTTCGAGGGTGTCGAAGAGGTATTGGCGCACGATGGTAAAGGCCCAGTCGCCTTTGGGGAGGGCGACGAGGTGGGCACAGCGAAATTCGAAGGGTTCGCGGAAGTAGGCGAGTTGGTCGGGGTGGGTTTCGGGGTCTGCGCCGACGAGGTGGGCGTGGAGTTGGTACCAGAGCATGGCATGGCCGATTTCGTCGAGGGCGAGGTTGGCGAAGGCGATGTCTTCTTCGAGGATGGGGGCGTGGCCGCACCATTCGGAGTTGCGGTGGCCGAGGATCAGTTCGTCGTCGGCGAGGGCAAGGATGTGGGGGGCGAGTTGGGCGTTCATTCGTCTTTCCAATCTAGTTTTTCGTTGGCTAGGGAGATTTCTCGCATGAGGGTGACGGTGGGGTAGAAGTTGGAGTGGCGGTAATGTTTGTCTTCTGCCGGGCCGAAGAGGGCGTCGTTTTCGGTGGGATCGGTGCGGTGGATGGCGGACGCGGGGAGGACCCACCAGACAATGGCTTTGGGGTTGGGGTAGGTGGCTGTTGCTTGGGTCATGGCCTCGGCAGGGTCGGAGGCATTCACTTCGCCCACTTGAACGAGGGTGCCGCGGTGGATGGTTTTTTGGAAGACGAGGTAGGGGGGGGAGGAGGGAGTTGGTTGATTGGTTGATCGGTTGGTCGGTTGGTTAGCTTGCTGATTCGCTGATTCGCTCAGTTCTTCGGCGGTTTTGGCGTAGATTTGGGATTCGCGGACGACCCACAAACGGACATGCTCGTCGCGGCGGGCGAAGACATCGCGCGCGTTGAGGAGGGCCATTTCGGGGTCGGGGGCGTGGACAGCTCCGGCGTAGAAGGCGGGTTTGCCTTCCCCGGATTGGTCAAAGACGATGTAGGAGGGGAATTGGGTGTCGGGCATGGGGGGGATTCCTGTAGATAGGGTAGACAAGGTAAATAGGGTAAATAGGGTAAATAGGGTAAATAAAGTACCTTATCTACCTTATCTACCTTATCTACCTTATCTACCTTATATACTTTATTTACCTTTCCGCATACGCCATCATCGCTTCACGCACCCACGCCCCATCTTCGTGGGCTTTAATCCGGGCGGACATGCGTTCGGCGTTGCAGGGGCCATCGCCTTTGACGACGCGCCAGAATTCGTCCCAGTCAATCGGGCCGTGAAGCCAGAGTTTTTTGTCGTCGTCCCACACCATGTTGGGGTCAGGAACGGAGAGCCCGAGGGCGTGCAGTTCGGGGACGATCTGGTTGACGTAGGTGGTACGGAGTTGGTCGTTGGTTTTGGTTTTGACGCCCCAACGGAGCAGGACTTCGCTGTTGCTCGATTCGCTATCGTGGGGGCCGAACATCATGAGCGCCGGCCACCACCAACGGTTGATCGAGTCCTGGATCATTTTGCGCTGGATCGGTGTCCCTTGCGAGTAGCGGATGACCATTTCTTTGCCCTGGTGCATGTGAAACCCTTCTTCGGCGCAGATGCGGATCATGGCGCGGGAGTAGGGGCCGTAGGAACAGCGGGCAAGCATCGTCTGGTTGAGGATGGCCGCGCCGTCCACAAGGTAGCCAATGGCGGCGTTGTCCGCCCAGTTCAGTGTGGGGTAATTGAACACGCTGGCGTATTTTGCTTTGCCGGAGAGGAGCGCGTCCACCATCTCTTCCCGCGTCGCACCGAGGGTTTCGGCGGCGTGATAGAGGTATTGTCCATGCCCGGCCTCGTCCTGCACCTTGGCGAGGAGGATCAATTTGCGGCGGAGGTTGGGGGCGCGGGTGATCCACGCGCCTTCGGGGAGTTGGCCAACGATTTCGCTGTGGGCGTGTTGGGAGATCATGCGGATCAACTGCCGCCGGTATTCGTCCGGCATCCAATCGCCGGGTTCGATCTTTTCGCCGCGGGCGATGCGGGCTTCAAATTCGGTTAGTTTTTGGGTGTCGGAGGTGATTTCGCCGACTGCTTCAACTATAGCTCCATACATATTATCTCCTGAAAACTTATACTTCTTCTTATAAAAGTATATCTATCTCTGAAATAAGGAAGGGGATGTTTGGGCGCTTAAATGACAACCCCGGAGCCGGGATTCGATTATGCTTGATATCTGGAGGTACATGTTTATGATGGGGATGTGTACTCGCTAGAAATGGATTATTGGGGTGAGGTTGAGAATCATACCAATAAAGTTTTTCGCTTCCCCGCCAAACCTCATACCCATAATGTTGAATCTCGCCTGGGGTATCTAAAAACAATAACTGTTCGTCAACTACCAGCTTTATTTCATTTGGGAATTCGATTTCGCCAATCAAATGTGCCGCCAACGGGCCGCGCCGAATCACCACCAAAGATGATCTTAGAATCTCGGAATAAGACTCTTGCAAAGAATAAATGAAGTGTTCGTATGCCCCAAGGCTCTCCAATGGATTCATGCAAGCACGCGAACCAATCCAGTTAGATGAGGCGTTTCTTGCTGAAACTGCTGGATCATCTGTTGATACCGATCCTTCAAGGCCAACCAGCTCTGATAAGCGCCCGCCCAGCCGGCCCAGTCTAAAACCCATGTATCGTCCTCGGGTTCTTCTCCTTGAGAATAGCCAGCGTAGAAGGTTTCGGACAACAACCCATATTTCCGTTCATAAACCATCATATCTTCTTCGATAGCATGAATACTACGAATGACATCTTTTAATTTGAACTGTTCTTTTTGAGTCATAGCTTTCTGTTAAAAAGTCAACATAGACATATTATGCAACCGCATACCCGGTGTACTGTCGCACTTCGGGTTCGTGAAAACCGAGCACAATGTCTTCTTTGGGAATTCCTTCGCGTTCCAAATCGTCTACGATAATGGCATCTGTATTATCTACTTGAACCCAGACTTTGCCATCAATAATATCAATGTGAAAAACAACCGAATGCACCCGTCGCTTTCGGCTCCAACCCACAGAAAGAAGAATATACTTGTCCAAGTTTCGATCCACAAGCAATTCATTTTCAATATTCCCTTGAGTATATGGAATCGCTACATAATCTTGTAAAACCTTTTCTACAATGTGTCGATATTTTTCTACTCTTTCCATAGAACAATCTCCTCTTCTTGCCAATCGAAAACAATCAACTTGAGATGATGTTTTTCAGATATTAAGCGGCCCACTGCGCTCTCAAACACATCCAAATATACACGGTCACGTATGGCAAGATATAAAATTCGGTCGCTTTCAACCTCCTCCAAAATTCCGCGATATAACAAGTATTGGCCTAGCGCCTGTTGAAAATCCGCCAACTCTGACTTACCAATGAAGCTTTTGATTTCTACGGCAATTTTTTGTGTTCCCTTCTCAGCGGCAAAAACACTCTCTGCCCCTAAATCCACATACATTTCTGTACTACCATATTTTAGAAACAACGGATCATGGGTAATCACCCACCCCTCTTTGATGAGGGCTGTCTTAATTGCGTCGTGATAAAAATCTCTTGCAGGCATACATAAATTGTACCTGATCTCCGACATTCACTCAAAACCCAATCATCGGAGGCCCAGAACGGCGTTCCCTCTCCCACTCCTCCTGTGCGATCAACCCCACCAACGCCACCCCCTGCTCCATCCCCATCATCCACCCAGCCAGACCACCGAGCACCATCATCGCCGGGAGTTGCGCCAACGTGCCGGGCAAATCCGCTCCCTGACCAATAAAATACCACACCCCGGC
>JABWBV010000034.1 GCA_013359445.1 Anaerolineales bacterium
ATAGTTTCTTCAGCTTGAGTTGTATCGGTTTGATTAGAACCCTGCGTCGGGGGTTGTTGAGTCGAGCTTGTTGAACTGCTACAAGCTAAAGATAAGATAACTAACAAAAGTAAAATAAGGAACAATCTGTGAAATCCATTTAATTTGTTCATTTTTCTCTCCTAAGAAATGAATAATATAGATTTGTTTCCATGAAGGGTGAGCATAAACCTACAACAAGGAAATCCACCTAAGTTTGTAAACAACGGGTTAACTCTATTCGATTTTCCAAATTCTTGCAAGCCAATTAAGCATCTCTTGTCATACGCATCCCCGTATGGGCGAGACGGGCGGGAACGAGGCTTAGTGTGCAAAAGAGGAAAATTCCCGCCCGTCTCGCCCCGACCCAGGTTAAACGGATTTTGTGTCCCCGCCCCTTAAAAATCATAGTATGATGGAAGGAAATAGGAATTCCTAATTCTCAATTCTCAATTCTCAATTCCTCCCCCATGTCCACCCTCTACTTCGGCGACAACCTCCACATCCTCCGTGACCACCTCCCAGACGAATCCGTTGACCTGATCTACCTCGACCCGCCCTTCAACAGCAAGCGGGACTACAACCTGCTCTTCAAAACGCCCAAAGGCCAGGCCAGTGACGCACAGATTACGGCGTTTGAAGACACCTGGCATTGGGGCGAACAGGCCGAGCAGGAATTCACCGAACTCATTCATCAGCCCAATACCGATGTATCCGAAATGATCCAATCCCTGCGCCGCTTTTTGAAGGAAAGCGACATGATGGCGTATTTGACGATGATGGCGAACCGGCTATTGGAACTGCACCGGGTGTTGAAACCCACGGGGAGTTTGTATTTGCATTGCGATCCGACCGCGAGCCATTATTTGAAGGTGGTGTTGGATACGATTTTTGGGGCAGTAAACTTTCAAAATGAGATTATTTGGAAAAGAACGAGCGCACATAGTGACTCAAAAACGATGGGAAATTCCCATGACAGCTTGTTTCTTTATTCAAAGTCAAATGGGTTTATCTGGAATAAGCAATATCAAGCCTATGATAATACCTACATCGAAAGTCACTATCGTAGAATCGATAAAGAAGGTCGCAGGTATCGTACAGATAATTTAACAGCGATGGGACTATCTGGAGGAGGTTATACATATGAGTGGAACGGGGTAACAAAACTTTGGCGACTTCCAATTGAGAGAATGCAAGAGTTACACGATGCAGGAAGGGTTCATTACACAAAAACAGGTACAGCAGAATATATTCGGTACTTAGACGAAATGCCGGGAACACCTTTACAAGACTTATGGGATGACATTCCCCCTATCAACTCCCAAGCCGCTGAACGCCTCGGCTACCCTACGCAAAAACCCCTCGCCCTCCTCGAACGCATCCTGCAAGCCAGTAGTAACCCCGGCGACACCGTCCTCGACCCGTTTTGCGGATGTGGCACGGCGGTTCACGCGGCGCAAAAACTAGGCCGGAACTGGATCGGCATCGACATCACCCATCTCGCCATTAGCCTCATCGAAAAACGCATGAAAGATGCCTTTCCGGGGATCGCCTTTGACGTGTTGGGCACCCCGCAGGACTTCGACAGCGCCCGTAATCTCGCGTTCCGAGACAAGTACCAGTTTCAGTGGTGGGCCTGCACCCTCGTCAACGCGCAACCCTTCCAGGGTAAGAAAAAAGGCGCGGACACCGGGATTGACGGGCTAATCTACTTCCAGGACGAGGCCAAAGACGTGAAGAAGATCATCGTATCCGTCAAAGGCGGCGAACACGTCACCCGCACGATGATCGCCGATTTGAAAAACTCGGTAGAACGAGAAAAAGCGCAAATGGGCTTCTTCGTCACCCTCACCCCGCCCACCCAACCGATGATCACCGAAGCGACCAGCGCGGGCTATTATGAATCGCCCTGGTACGGGGCCTTTCCGAAAATCCAAATTTTGACCATTGAAGGGTTATTGAACGGGACCGAAAAACCCCGTTACCCCGATCCGTCCCGAGGGGGGTTGAGTTTTAAGAAGGCAAAGGTGGAGGAAGAAAAGGCTGTGCAGAGGAAGTTGGAGATATAAAAGGAAACTGGTTCAATCTGAGAGATTGAACCAGTTTTTTTTATTTGGTCAAAAAATGAACACCTTTTGACCTGTCCCCCGCCCCCCCAATCTGACAAAATAGAACCAACCCAAACGATTGCGTATTTTGTAAAACATCATACCGAATACGCAATACGAAATACCAACCACGAACTTACAATTTTTCAACACCCAAAAACAGGTATGATTAACCTCGACACAACTTTCCCCAAACGAACCGCATACACCTCCCCCGAACGAGAAAAAACCGTGCTGTACCAAGAAATCCACTACCAATGGGAATGGGACCTCCAATCCACCCCCGAAGACCTCTGGCCGCTCGTCGCCGACACCAACCGCTTCGACCGCGACTCCGGCACCCCCGCCCTCCAAATCCTCAACAAAGACTCCAGCAGTAACGCCAACCTCAAAGTCCGCTTCTCCAAATACGGCTTCCCATTTGAATACGAACAAGACGCCTTTGAATGGACCTACCCCCGCCGCTTCGGCGTCACCCGCAAATACACCAAAGGCGTCATGTCCGCCCTCCGCATCCAGGCCGACCTGGAACCCCGCGCGGGCGGCGGCACCCACCTCACCTACCAGGTCTGGGCCACCCCCGCCAACATTCTCGGCGTCCTCGGCATCCCCTTTCAAATCGGCCTCATCTTCCGCCGCACCTTTGGCGCATCCTTCCTCAAATACGACCGCATGGTCAACACCGGACAGACCACCCTCAGCACCTTCGGCAAACCCCGCCTCGCCCCAGGCGGACGGGCGCGGCTCCTCACCTACCAAAACAACCTCCTCAACTCTGGCAGTGACCCCGCCCTCGTCACCCGGCTCATCGAAACCCTCGAACAAGCCGACGACCTCGTCGCCTCCCGCCTGCGCCCCTACGAACTCGCCGACTACTGGCAAGCCGACCGCAAGGCCGTCCTCGACCTCTTCCTCCGCGCCACCCGCGCCGGCCTCCTCAACTTCCGCTGGGACATCCTCTGCCCCCTCTGCCGCACCCCCAAAAGCACCACCGCCGAACTCAGCACCCTCAAGCCGGAAGTCCACTGCGAAAGCTGTCACATCGACTTCACCGCCAACTTTGAACGCTCCGTCGAACTCACCTTCCGCCCCAACGAAGCCATCCGCGTTGCCCCCGCCCTCGAATTCTGCATCGGCGGCCCGCAAAACACCCCACATGTGGTTTATCAAAAACTGCTGAATGCCGGTGAAACCACCACCTTCCCAATCACCCTCGAACCCGGGCGCTATCGCCTCCGCGCGATGGACCTCTCCGGCGGACAATTTCTCTACGTGGAACCGCACGGGGTCGCCGCCCTCGATCTCCAACCTGGCCCGGACGGGTGGCCGAACGACGAACCCCGCCTCGCCCTCTCCCCCACCCTCACCGTTACCAACCCGCTCGACCATCCCCACCTCTACCTCCTCGAACGCATGGCCTGGAGCGACCAATCCGTCCTCGCCGCCGAAGTCATCATCCTCCAACAATTCCGCGACCTCTTCTCTCGCGAAGCCCTCCGCCCCGGCGAACAAATCTCCGTCGGCAGTCTCGCCGTCGTATTCACCGACCTGCGCGACTCCACCCGCCTCTACCGCCAAATCGGCGACGCCCCCGCATTTGGCCGCGTCATGGAACACTTCGACCTGCTCAAACAGGCCGTCGCCGAACAAAACGGCTCCATCGTCAAAACGATTGGGGACGCGGTGATGGCCGTGTTCCGCACCCCGACCGAGGCCATGCGCGCCATGCTCAGCGCCCAAATCGCCCTGGATAACACCTTCAAAGGCTTACTCTCCCTCAAAACCGGCATCCACTTCGGTCCCGCCATCGCCGTCACCCTCAACGAACGGCTCGACTACTTCGGCACCACCGTCAACTTCGCCTCCCGCCTCGAAAAGTTTTCCGAAGGCAAAGACATCATCCTCTCCGAAACCGTGTACAACGACCCGGAAATCCAGGAGTTCTTAAAAGCAAACGGTGACCTGTTCATGTCCGAACCGGTCACCGCGCAGTTAAAAGGATTTGACGAGAAGATTCAGCTGTGGCGGGTGAGGAGGGGCTAACGCCCGATCACCTCCGCCAACGCCACCGGGTCATCCACCATCACCCCATTTGCCCCAAAAGCAAACATCAACCGCATCATGAGGGGGTGTTCAATCGCCCCAAACCACACAAAAACCTCCTGCCCGCGTGCGTGGGCGGAGCGGATCATCCAGGGGTAGAGCAAGGCCATTTCTGCCATCGGGCAAACGTCGGAAGCGTTTGTTTGACTCAGGTCAAACTCCCACAAGGTGTAGAGAGCACACGTGCGGGCCTTGGCGTTCGCCGCATTGACTTCGTCAATGGCCGCGGGGACAAACGACTGGATGATTGTTTGGTCGAGATAATCCATCTCTTCGAGCAGTTCCACCATTTTGGTGGGCATGCCCGGATAGAGTTCGGGAGATTTGGCCTCGGGCAGGATGCCGACCCCGTTCTCCTTCGCCAGTTGAATCACCTCCTCGAACGTGGGGACCTGTTGGCCGTCGCCTGCATCGAGGGCGCGGATCTGTTCGAGGGTCATTTGCCCGACCGGGCCGGTGCCGTTCGTCGTCCGGTCCACGGTTTCGTCGTGGATAACGACGAGTTCCCCGTCATCGGTCATTTGCACATCAAATTCCAGATAATCCATGCCGAGGGCAATGGCGTTTTCAAAGGCGGCGAGGGTGTTTTCGGGCACGCTTCCAAGCGCGGTGACATTTCCGCCACGGTGGGCGATGGCCTGGGGCGCGGGTAGCGGCCCACGCATGAGAAAATATAAGCCAAAATAGATGAGCAGAAAAAAGAGGGGAGACGGCAAACAGCCACAAGTACAGCCCCGCGAGACACGGCGTTTCTTTTCAGTAGACATGGGAACATCCTCCTAAAAGATGGTACACAGAGGGCACAGAAGACACAGATTTTTTTACATAAATCGTCTCTGTGTTCCTCTGTTCCCTCTGTGTTTTCTGGTAACTACTCAGGCCAGACCCTAAAGGTTTTGTTTGCAAGAGACGATCCTGTAAAAAGGGGCACCATCTGCAAACTGTTCCCCAAATTCATCGAGAAAAACCTTTAGGGTCTGTTACGTTTTCTGAGTACTATCGCTCCGGCACAACGCCGAAGAGTTCTTCAATGATAGGGTCAATCGCGGGCCAATCGGGGCCGAGGACTTGCGCGCCACCCGCGGTCGTGAAGGGGTTAACCAGTTCACGCGTAATCACGCGGCTATCAATGCCCGATGGGCCTGCCCGCAACAGGGCAAAGCCCAACCGAGGGTAGAGCCAAATGGGCACGTCCGTTTGCAAGACGGCAGAAAGGGAGCCTACAAGCGCCGGGATTTTATTCCACTGATCGGGGCGGAGGAGTTGCGTCCACAGGGATTTGATGAAAATCTGGCCGCGTTCCATGCGGAAGAAGTCATCCGACCCCGACCGGTCGCGGACGAACGCGAGGGCTTCGGTCCCGTCCATGGTCACGGTGCCCGCGTCGTACCCGGACATCGGGCGGGGGATTTGCACCTCCACCCCGCCAATGGCATCCACCACGGTCAGAATGCCTTCAAACTGGATGAGGGCGTAGTAGTCCATCTCCACGCCGAAGTTGTCTTCTATCGTGTCTTTCGCATTTTGCGCGCCCGTGCCGGGTTCGTTGATTTCGGCGAGGAAGTAGGCCGTGTTGATGCGCTGTTCCCCGATGCCAGTCACATTCACCCACAAGTCGCGGGGCACGGACAACATGCCCACGTCCGGGCGGAGGGGAACGATGGAGGTGAGGATCATCGTGTCGGTGCGCCCGTTGGGGTCAGCAGGGTCGCGGGAGTCGGTGCCCATGATCAGGATGTTGGTGCGAGTGGGGAGGAGGAGGTAGATGGCAAAGAGAATGAGGCCTGCGAGGAAAAACGTCAGGCATCCTTGCAGAAAGGGGTTGCGTCGCTTTTGGAGGGGTTGGGCGGGGCGGGAAATGCGGATGGGTTGGTAGGCGTCGAGGGGCCAGCTCCCCGGTGGGGTGGTGGAGGGTTGGGTTTCGGCCAGCGGATCAGAAGTTGACATGGGGTGATTATACTGCTTCTTGGGAGGGAAGCCATGCCAGGACTTTTTGGATCATACGATCCCAGTACGCCCAATTGTGATCGCCAGGCCCTTCCTCGTAGGTGAGATCAAGGGATAACGCCTGGGCATGATCGCGAAAGCGGAGGTTGTCTGCGTAGAGAAAATCTTCGGTGCCGCAACACTGGTACAAGCGGGGTTGAACTTTGTTTTTTGCGACAGTCTCGGCGAGGGTGAAGAGGTCGTGCGCGCTTCCGGGCACTTGCCCCAAGTCTGCGCCAAAAATATTGTGCATTCCCTGCAACCAGACGGCGTTGGCAGGATCATCGTGGGCACGGACAACCTCGCGGATGTCTACCGCCCCGGAAAGGCTCGCGCCCGCGGCATATCGGTCGGGGTGAGTCAGGGCGAGTTTAAACGCGCCGTAGCCGCCCATCGAAAGCCCGGCGACAAAGGTGTCGGCGCGGTGGGGGGAGAGAGGGAACAGGTCCCGCGCAAGGGCGGGGACTTCTTCACTGATGAATTGCCAGTATTTGCCGCCGTGAACCATGTCCGTATAAAAACTGAGGTGGACCGCGGGCATCACCACGGCAAGATTCATCCCTTCGACATAGCGTTCGATGGAGGTCCAGCGTTGCCAGGCGGTGTGATCATCGGAATGGCCGTGGAGAAGGTAGAGGGTACGATAGAGGGGTTTGGGGTCGGATTGATGCGCCATCGTGCGTTGTGGCAGGATGACGGTCATCGTGGCCCGGAGGCCGAGGGTTTCAGCGAAAAAGTTGAGGTCGGAAAGGATCATGGGATTGCCTTTGAGGGGGTAATGAAGACATCAAATTACCCCCCTGAAAATTGTTAATTGTTTAGCGTTTACTCAACCAAAGAATTAATGCGGCCTGTACGATAGACAGCCCACCCACCCACAAAAAGGTATCTTGCCAGAACCGCATCGGGAATAAACGAATAAAAGTGTCGGAGAAATTAAACGTCCAGGTGCCGGGGGGGAAGAAAATGTTGTGGAAAAAGACGAAAAACGGGCCGAACGCGACGACGACGAACAGCACCACGATGCCGACGAACCCCAACGTGGCCCACGCCCCGCGCAGGAGTCCGAGTTTGTACGGGGTTACCCACCCGCCGAACGAGGCCCACACCCCCACGCCGACGACAACCACCAACGCGATGATCCACACGCGCAACACCCAATCCACGACTACTTTTACATCCGTCATGTGGCTGAGTTCGCGGTCGTTGTAGATGCGCGTGCCATCGTCGAAGCGTTGGGTCTCGAAAAATTCGATGGGTTCACTGCTGAGGAGGTAGTTCATCGAAATTTTGGACCATTTCAGCCGCTCTTCGAGGGTGAAGCCGTAGGGGTCATCGGGGAAGTTGGGGGTGCGGTATTCGATGTCGAGGTAGGTTGGGGTGAAGAGGAGACGGACGCCGGTAAGGATGATGGCGAAGGGGAGGAAGATCGTGACGAGCCAGGAGAGGAGGGTTTGGGTGGAGGAGGGTGGGGTCATGTTAATGGAGAATGGTGAATTGTCAATTGTCAATTATTAATGATCAATGGGGGGTAAATCATTGATCAGTAATCATTATCTGAGGTCTTCTGTTCCGCCGGAAAAGATGAAGCTTAGCACCAGGCCGTTCGTCAGCCACTCAATCGGGGCGTGGTCGTCGGTGAAGATGACTTCGGAAGCGGGGGTGGGTTGGAGGTTTTCGGCGACGGTGGTCATGGCGCGGAGGAGGAGGGGGTGGGCGGCGGGATCGTTTTTGAGCCGGGCCAGGTTGGCGGCGAAGTCGGCGAAGGTGGTGGGCTGTTTGGTGGCGTAGACGATGGAGTTGAAGGTGGCGGGGATGTCCATCACGTAAACGGACGGGAACACGGTGCTGATCGTGCCCACTAATCCGTCCACGAGGCGGCGGTCTTCGGGGGCGCGGCCTACGTTGATGGTCATGGCGCCGTCGGGGGTGAGGCGGTTGTACACGGTTTGGAAAAATTCCTGGGTGGTGAGGTGCGGGGGGATGTAGGGGACGCGGTAGGCGTCTACGGAGATGATGGTGTATTGCCGATCGCTGTGGGCGAGGCCCCATCGTCCATCTTCGGCGACGGCGTTGACGTTCGGGAGGGTCATGCCGAAGTATTCTTGCCCAACCTGGATGATCGCGGGGTCAATTTCCCAACCGTCTATTGGGATTTCGCCAAAGACCGCCGTCGCTTGCCGGGCCGTGGTGCCGCCTGCAAGGCCGATGATGCCGAGGGATTGCACGTCACTGGGGTTGAAATCGGCAGTAAAAAACGGGGCGGGGAGGACTTGTTCCCACGGGCCGCCGTAGAAGAGTTCCGTGGGGTGGTAGATCGAGTGAATGCCCTGGCCTTCGTTGAGACGGAGGAGGGTGAAGCCGTTCGCGTCAAGGACTTCGATGTAGTTGTAGGCGGATTGGGTTTCGTAGACCTGGCCTTCGGAGGTTTTGATCGGGAGGCGGACGACGAGGAGATACAGGATGACGAGGACAACGGGCATCCACGATAGGATGAGGGCGGCGCGCGTCCCGCTCATGCGGGCTAACCCCGCGAGGGCCAGGAGGAGCAGGGTCAGGGAGAAGATCAGGAAGGTGGTCGCCACGCCCACGAGGGGGATCAGGATCAGGACGGGGAGAAAAGTTCCAATAAATGATCCCAGGGTGGAGATGGCGTAAATCCGCCCGGCGATGGTTCCGGCTTCACTCGTGCGTTTGACGGCGAGGCGGATGGCGAAGGGGGAGATACAGCCAAGGAGGGTGATGGGGACGATGAAGAGGACGAGGACGCCGATGAAGGAACCGGCCAGCACGCCGAGTTCGAGTTTGTCGAAGGCGGATGCGGCGAGGGGGAGGACGGGTTTGGCGAGCAGGGGCACCAACCCGGCGGTGAACGCACCCCAAGCCAGGATGCTGAACATGGTGTGCGGGGTGGGTGAGCGATCCGCCCAGCGCCCGCCGAGGAAGTATCCGGCGGTGAGGTAGAGGAGCATGAGGCCGATGATGCTGGCCCAAACGAGGGTGCTACTCCCAAAGACGGGGGCGAGCAGGTGGGAGGCGGTGAGTTCGACCGCAAGGGTGGTCATCCCAGAGGTGAAGACGGTGAGGTAGAGGAGGCGGGTGGACATTGGGGGGATTATAATGGGGAAGGGGGGGATTGAGGGAGGGATGTTGGCTTGACTTTCGTGTTGCCTAATTGTAGGATTTTCCCATGAATGAATTAGATTCAAATCTCCCGTTTACTTTTCATAAAATGAACGCTGTCATTGCCCGCGAAATTGCGAGCTGGCAGTATCCTCCTCCCTACGATGTTTACAGTTACGCCCCCAACCAACTGGAAGAAAACGTGGAATGGTTACTAACCCCACACTTTCATTACTACACCGTCTGGAATAAGCAAGGTGAGTTAGTCGGCTACCGTTGTTTCGGGGAGGACGCCCGTGTGCCCGGAGGGGATTACAGTGCCGATGCTCTGGACATGGGCGGCGGTCTGAGACCTGATTTAACTGGAATGGGCTTAGGCGCTCGTTTTATGGAAGCGGCTTTCGCTTTTGCCAAAGAGCAATTTGCGCCTACAGCTTTTCGTGCCACAGTGATGGCATTTAATAAACGAGCGCTGAGTGTCTGTACCAGGGTTGGCTATCGGCAAGTACAACAGTTTGAAAGCACCTATACCCAACAACCATTTATCGTTTTAATACGCGAGGCTAACCTATGACCCACATATCCCCGCAATCATCCCAACTACAGCTTACCCCCGCTTTTCTCAATTCTGTTCTGCGACCCTTTTTAGAGACGGATCACGCGATGGTGATTGAAGTTAAAGAAGAACAACTCGCCGGACAGTTCAACGCCGACCTGCGACGATTATTTTTGACATATGATCAACCAGCAGGCATGGCTCTCCAATCTTTGATTGCCAAACTGCCCACGACAGATTCCAGATTAAATGAACGCGCCGCTGTTTTTCAACCCGGCTCCAGAGAGAACTGGTTTTACAGTTCGGCGGCGTCGCGCAGTTCGGTCCCGATCCCTTTCTGCTACTACAATGCGATCGACAATGCCACAGGTCAGTCAATTTTACTTTTGGAAGATTTATCCCACGCACCAACCGGCAACCAGTTCAAGGGCGCGACGGTTGAACAGGCTGAACTGGCGTTAACCTCACTGGCGCGTCTCCACGCCGGTTGGTGGAACGACACAAGTAGCATGGCGATACAGGAACTAATGCAGTTGATTGCCCAGAATTGGGAGGTGGAACAAAATCTAGTTGGCGAGCTGTATGACAGGGCTTGGCCCCATTTTTTGCGGCAAGCCCTGGTCTCAATGCCTGATGATGTGCGTCGTTTTGGTTCAGCCCTCGTGGGTAACATGAAAGTAGTTGACGCGCTGATTGATCAGGCACCCAAAACATTGGTACACGGGGACTTTCGAGTGGAAAATATACACTTTGGCAACCGGAATAATCAGGCTATTTGTTGGTTAATTGACTGGGAAGACGTGTTTTGGGGCAGCGGCATGGTGGACGTTTCCTGGTTTTTGGGCGGCTGTTTGCCTATTGAAGAAAGCCATCACGAAATGAGAATACTACAGCACTATTACCAGACGTTGCATGAAGAAGGCATAAAGAATTACTCTTGGGAACGCTGTTATTATGATTATCGTTGCGGTATGGTAAGCAGTTTTGTGCAAGGCGTCTTGTCAGCAACCCTCGATGATGATGCCAATGAAGAAGAGCATCATCTAGCACAGGTGGTTTCACAGCGATTCATTTACGCGGCACAACATTTACATTTAGCAGAAATATTGTCTGTATAGCCGAGAAAGCGCCTAACAATACTTCCAACCAAACGCTTTGCGGGCCGATCTTTGAAGGCATTGGCACAACTGCGGCTGAAGCCAGCGTTGTAAGCACGCCGGAACGACCGGGAAATGGGCAAGGATGATTTTGATTCGTCACCAAAAACAAAAAAGGTAGGTGTAGGATCATTCAATCCCGCACCTACCTTTTTTCATGTGAACGATGATGCCTTTAGGCAAACAAATCCGCAACCGGCAACGCAAAACCGGGGAGAATATCCTTCATTTTCAGCGTATCCCTGATCGAAAGCTCTTGAAACTCCGTCGGGGAGCGATAAACAGAAATGACTTGTTCATCAGGCTCAATGACCAGTAGCACCGTTACCCCCACTTCAAAATACTCGCGCAATTTTTTTCGCACCATCCCCCACCGATCCGATGGAGACATAATTTCAACCACCAGTTCAGGGGCCACGTCGAGAAAGCCTCCTGGCGTAGCTTTTGCCAGTCGTTCTCGTGAAATGTAAAGCAGGTCTGCCGCGCGCACGGTATCAGGATTGCGGTGGGTGTAAAGACCAATTTCACCCAACATAATTTCACCAAGGTTATTTTTTTCTACAAAGACCGAAAGTTTTCGATCCAGACGGCTTTCAATTTTTCCGTGCGGCATTTTTGTTGGGCTCATTTTGATAATCCTTCCTTCAACGAGTTCACAGGGGCCAATATCCCCCATTTCCAGCAATTCTTCGCCGGAAATGAGCGGGGATTCTTCAATTTCAAAGGCAGTCGTCATTTCTTGAATGGTCATCGAATGGCTCCTTTGTTCAAATCCATCGTTTTGAACAATTGGATACAATTTTATCACAGGGCCTTCGCGTATTCCTGTACCCCAAAACCAACTTCCAACCCCCAGCAAAAAAGAAATTCCCCCTCTTTTTCCGCGACAAAAGATTAAGTCGCGAAAAAAAGGAGATGCGGAAGGAACAATACAACCTTTCACAAAATCCAATGTTTAAGGTTATATTGCACAGAGGACCCTCAATGACCGATCAACGCCTTGCCCCCCCCACCTTCGACGCCCTCGTCGAATCCCACAGCGCCGAAATCTACCGCTACCTGTGGCGGATGCTCTACGACCCCGAAGACGCGGAAGACTGCCTGCAAGAAACCTTTCTCCGTGCCCTCCGCGCCTTCCCCCGCCTCCCCGCGGACTCCAACTACCGCGCCTATCTCTACAAAATCGCCACCAACGTCGCCCACACGCACGCCGTCCGCCGCAATCAGCACAACCACCGCCACACGCCCCTCCTCGACCTCGAACCCGCCCCCGGCCTCACCCCCGCCGAACAAGCCGCCGAAAACGAACTCCTCACCGCCGTGTTCGCCGCCGTCAACGCCCTTCCCCACAAACAGCGCGCCGCCTTCATGATGCGCCAGTACCAGGACATGGACTACCCCGAAATCGCCGCCGCCCTCGACATCCGCGAAGACTCCGCGCGGGCCAATGTCTATCAGGCCCTCAAAAAATTACGCGAACAATTTGCCGACTAGCCTTCTTCAACGCAAAGACGCAAAGGAAGAAAGCAAAGACCGCAAAGATTTTCAAAGAATCCTTTGCGCCCTTCGCAAAATCTTTGCGCCTTCGCGTTAAAAATGCCCAGAGAAAACATTATGCTGAACGAAACCCTCCCTCCCCAACTCGAAACCGCCCTCCACCGCCTCTACGCCAACCCCGATCCGGTTGCCGAAATCCACGCACAGAACGCCCTCGCCCACACGCTCGCGGGGGCACGGCTGACCCTGTACTATGATCGCATCCCCGACACCCCCATCGGGACCGTGTACCTCGTCGCCAACGAGCGCGGCCTCGTCTCCGTCGATTTTGGCGTCCCCGAGTCCCAATTCTTCGCCCAAATCAAAAAAAATTTCGGTACACACCCCGAATACGCCCCGGAACTTCTCACACATCACGCCTCACGCATCAAAGATTACCTCCAGGGCAAAAGCACCACGCTCGACCTGCCCTTTGACATTCATGCGCTCACCCCATTCCAACAACAAGTCCTCCTCGCCGCCCTGCAAATCCCGCGCGGGCAGGTGTACACCTACGCCGACATCGCCCGGAAGATCGGGAACCCGAAAGCGGTTCGAGCAGTGGGCCAGGCCCTCGGGCGGAATCCCGTCCCCATCGTCATCCCCTGCCACCGCGTCGTCGCCGCCAACGGCAAATTGGGCGGCTACTCCGGCGGGGGCGGGCTGGCGACGAAACGGAAGTTGTTGGTGCTAGAAGGCGCGTTGATGGCGTAACTTGTGGGAACTCGTAGGAACTCGTAGGAATTCATGGGGTTTTATTGTAAAATCACACCGTTCCATGATCTACATTCTACGTTCCACGAGGTTCCCATGCACAAAGTCAAACTCATTTTCAACCCTGCCTCCGACCGCGGCCGCTCCGGCCAAAAAGCCTCCGACCTGCAAGCGATTGTCGAAAAACTCGGCGGCGCGGATTGGGCGGGCACGGAATATCCCGGCCACGCCATCGAAATCGCCCATCAGGCCGCAGATGCAGGGTACGAAAAAATCGTCGCGATGGGCGGGGACGGCACGGCGCACGAGGTGGTCAACGGGTTGATGAAGGTGCCCGCGGAACGTCGTCCGATGATGGGGGTGGTGCCCATCGGTTCGGGGAATGACTTTGCGTATTCGTCCGGTATCCCGCTCGACGATCCTCAAGAAGCCATGCGCCGCGTCTTCCAAGGCACGGCCTCGCCTGTGGACGTGGGGCTGATCACGGACGGGAATGGCCGTTCCCAATACTGGGATAACTCCGCCGGGTTCCTGTTCGACGCCGCGGTCAATATCCAAAGCCGCAAGATCACCCGCATTTACGGGTTTATGATGTACCTCACGGCGACGATCAAAAGCATCATCGAAAACTACGCCACGACGCATATGAAACTCACGGTGGACGGGGAATCGTTCGAGAAAGGGATGTTGATGTTTACGGTCGCAAACGGCCCGCGCGAAGGGGGAGGCTTTATGGTTGCCCCCAAAGCGAAAAACGACGATGGCTTGTTCCACTATCTGATGGTGGACCCGATCTCCCGCCCGATGATGTTCCGCCTGCTCCCCGAAGTGATGGCCGGGAAACACGAGAAATACCCGTTCGTCAAAATCCGCACCTGCAAGAAACTGGAATTCACCGCCGACCGGGCCGTGCCGATTCATTTGGATGGGGAGTTGTGGGCACCCTACGAGGCGGATGTACGGAAGGTGACGATTGAGATGATTCCAGGGGCGATACGGTTGTTGAGGTGAGTCCCCCTTTTTCTCTTGAGGTATCATACCAAAATTGAACTGCTTTTTAATATATTGGTTAAAAGGTTAATGACTCTACTTGACAAAAAATAATAAAGTGGTTTATTTTAAGAAAGTTAGTGTTTTATTGCCCCATAATGGGATATTGAAGAGGTAAAGAAATGGCAGAAAACGACCAAGAACAAAAGAAGTACCCTGAAGCTACACAAACTTACGCTTCTTGGATATTTTCAAATTTTTTGTCTCCTTTTCTGCCTTTTCTTATTATTAGTATTACTGTGATGAATGCAAAGTCTGTGTCCCTAACATTTTCGGAAGTATTTGCTAAACCAGATATAATACTAATTATCTATGGATTATTGATATCAACTAAGGTTGAATGGAAATATATCAACCAAATCAGACATACAAAGGTTGTTGGGTCTAAGGCTGGCGGGGGATGTCTTTCTTTCCTCTCAACTGTTGCCTTAATATATTTTGTGGTTTCCCTAGTAATAGAAGTATATGAAGATTTGGATTATTCAAAGTTGTTAATACCATTGGTAATTTATGTAGCTACTATGCTTATTATTTCATCTCTTTTTCAATTCTATCTAAGACTATACTATTGGTTCGATAGTATTTACTCTATTAGTTTACAGTAACTGATTTGAGGGAATTTATGATTGAATATTATTATATTTTATTAACTTGGGCACTTGCAATTATAGGAATTAGTATTGTTTTATTTGTACTAATTTATTTCATTTATTGTGTTTTTTTCTTCTGGGGAAAAGGACGAGAAGAAATCAAGAAAGCAGGAGTAATAAGCTATGGTACGCCAAGAAAGAACGTTTTTGTTAGAAAACTCATAGGAGTTGTGGCTACCTTAGTCTATATATTATGGTTACCATTCTTGCATGGTAGAATTCAAATACGCAATAACTCAAGTTTAACTACTATTCCAAGGAATTTAAGTTTAGCTGAGGGCATTTTGTTTCAAAACCCTAATTTATCCCACCTTGACGTTGATGATTTGCTTGACAAGTTTGAAAATACCATTGCCCAAAGATTAGAAGTTGGAGAGAAAATAGGTTTCATTTCTAATGGAGAAATGGAAGTTATTGATATAACACATATAAATTTATAAATGTACGTGAACAAGTCTTCAAAACTTCTTATCTATATAAATAATACGTGTAAACACAACATATTTTAATGAACTATTTCTGAAAAGATTTGTTTTCTTACTTAAAAAAAGAAAATATGAGTGACCTTAGAGCAATAAATCCTAATCTTGTAGATGTAATTCGTCGCAAAAGCCCAAAAGTTACAGACAGGCAAGTAATTGACCTAGTAGATAAATTAGAAAGTCTAGTAGGTGAACATCTTATTAAGGGTGACTCACTTGCTTTCATTGGCAAAGATGAAGATGGTATAACAAAAATTGTTGTGTACGACACTGAAATACTAAATCATCACGAAAATATAATCAAGGAACAAAAAAATGAATAGTTCAACTTTTGGTTATTTTCGAATAGATGAGGTATCTAAGAATGAAACAATCCATCAAGCTGGAAATTTAGTAATTAAGAAATCCGTTTATAAGATTTCTAGTATTACTAATAATGCAAATCATATAGTTCATATTTCAACCCAGGGTGATCGTGTAAAATTACCTGAAGTAACTTTTGTTTCAATTAAGGATGCAACTTTGCTTTCTGGTTTTTCAGAAACAACAATTAGAAATTGGTGCAAGAAAAATTTAATAGAAGCAAAGAAACCAAAAAAACATGGCCCTTGGATTATTAATGTTGAATCCTTAAATAATTATTTGTATAAAAGGAAGGACCGAAATTAATAAACAGAAAGCCAATATTTATATGGATCACTTTAGCAATATCCGATATAGTATTATTCCTGCCTCTGCTCTTAAGGCGGTTGTAGCATTCGCCGCAGCCGCCGCTGAATTTCCCCCCAACTGAGCCGGGCGTTTTTTTACGTAACTTCTGATTCGATTTCCCCTCGCCCGGATTACTATCCGGGCGTTTTTTTTGAAAGTCTCATGCGTGCTGTACTCACTCTCATTCTGATCGTTTTAGGGGTCCTGGTTGTAGGACTGGCGGTCCTCCTGGGATTATCCTTGCTGGTTGGATGGCTGTTGACGCTAATCCTTCCGTTCACCCTGTTTGAAGGAACCTTGCTAGGGCTGGTCGCCCTGATCGCCCTTGGCGTTCTCGCCGTGAATATCTTCAAAGGGCTGCCTCTGCCCGACCTGGATACCCCCTACACCGAAGATCTTGACGATTTCAAGGACATCCCCGAAGAACGCATCTTCAAAACCGAGCAGGATCGCACCCTGGAAAATCAATATCGCTACGAAATGGCAAACCGCGTGTACGGCGAATTTCAGCAGAACCCTTCGGAATTCTCCGCCATGAACGATAAACAACAACAAGAACTTGCCCTCCGTCTGGCGGACATCGCGCTCACCATCCTGAAACAAAAACCCGTCACCGCAACTCGTCTCAACTTAACGGCCAACGCGCTCAAAAAACAGATGCAAAAAATGAACCAGCAACCGTACAGCGATGACATCCTCGACACCGCCCTCTCCGGCCTCAACGATTACATCTTCGAAAACTTTGAAGACCTCAGCGAATCCATTCGCCTCAAAGACTGGCACAATCGCCTTGACTGAAGACAGCGGACCAACAAACCAACAAACTAACAAACTAAACCAACCAATCAACTCCCCCCCAACTCTATGACCACCTCCTCCCTCCCCCCCCACCTGACCGGCAATGCGATCCGGCAAACCTTCATCGACTACTTCGTCGAAAACGGACATACTTTTGTCCCCTCCTCCTCCCTCGTCCCCGGCGGCGATAGCACCCTGCTCTTCACCAACTCCGGCATGGTGCAGTTCAAAGACGTCTTCCTCGGCATCGACAAACGCCCCTACACCCGCGCCGCCAACTCCCAAAAATCCATGCGCGTCGCCGGTAAACATAACGACCTCGACGACGTAGGCCGCGACGACACCCACCACACCCTCTTCGAGATGCTCGGCAACTGGTCGTTCGGCGACTACTACAAAAAAGAAGCCATCGAATGGGCCTGGCACCTGCTCACCGAAGTCTGGGGACTGGACAAAACCAAGTTGTGGGCCACTGTCTTCAAAGACCAATACGGCGTCATCCCCTCAGACGAAGAAGCCAAAGACCTCTGGCGCGCCCAACCCGGGTTCGTCCCCGATCAAGTTCTCTACTTCGGGCGCAAAGACAACTTCTGGGAAATGGCAGAAACCGGCCCCTGCGGCCCCTGCTCGGAAATCCACTACGACCGCGGCCCCGCCTTCTGTAACCAACAGGATGTCCCCGGCCACGTCTGCGGCGTCAACGGCGACTGCCCGCGCTACCTCGAAATCTGGAACCTCGTTTTCATCCAATACAACCGGATGGACGAAACCACTTTCAAACCCCTGCCCGCCAAACACGTGGACACCGGCATGGGCTTCGAGCGCATCGTCTCCATCCTGCAAGGCAAAAGCTCCAACTACCGCACCGATCTCCTGTGGCCCCTCATCCTCAAAACCGCCGAAATCGTCACCGAGCGGACAAGCGTCCCCCAAGGCGATCCCGAAATTGACGCATCCTTCACCCCCTACCGCGTCATCGCCGACCACGCCCGCGCGGCCTCCTTCCTCATCGCCGATGGCGTCATCCCCGGCAATTTGGGACGCAACTACATCGCCCGCATGATCATCCGCCGCGCGTACCGATTTGGCGGCAAGATCGGGCTAACCGAACCCTTTATGGCCCGCGTCGCCGCCGTCGTTATCGAAAACTACGGCAAAGCGTACCCCGAACTGGTTAAAAACCGCGACGCCATTCTCGCCGCCATCACCCGCGAAGAAGAACAATTCCAACGCACCCTCGACCGGGGCACCGCGAACCTGCAATCCCTCCTGGACAAACTCGAAGCGTCCGGCCAGACTACCCTCCCCGGCGAACAGGCCGCCGACCTCTACACCACCTACGGGATGCCGCTCGAAATCACCAAAGACATCGCCCGCGAACGGGGTCTCGATGTGGACGAAACCGGCTTCCGCACCAGCATGGACGAGCATCGTCTCGCGTCCGGCAAAGGCACCGCGATGGGCGTGATGGGTGGCGATGACACTGAAATTTACGCCAAACTGCTCCACGAACTCCAGGAAGAAGGCAAACTCGGACCGGACGGGGTGAAATACAACCCCTACCACGCCCCCACCGCCACCGACCTCACCCTCCCCACCACGATCCTCGCCCTCGTTCGCGACGGACAACCCACCCCTGCCGCCTACCCCGGCGATCAGGTCGAAGTCGTCCTTCCCGAAACGCTGTTCTACCTCGAATCGGGCGGGCAGGTGGATGACACGGGTATCATCACCAGCACCACGGGGGATTGGGAAATCAAAGTGACCGGCATTCATCGCCCCGCGGCGGGCATCCTCACCCACACGGGCGAAGTCGTCCGCGGCTACCCGCAGATCGGAGATGCCGCCCTCGCGCAGGTGGACGCGCAACGCCGCGCGGACATCATCCGCAATCACACTGCCACGCACCTGCTCCACACGGGCCTGCGAAAATTCCTGGGTGCGCACGCCCGCCAGGCCGGGTCCCTCGTCGCCCCGGATCGGTTGCGGTTCGACTTCACCCACCCGGAAGCGGTCACCAGTCAGCAAATCGAACAAATCGAGCAATTCGTCAACGAAAAGATTCTCGGCAACTTCAACCTGCACACCGAAATCAAACCGCTCCAACAAGCCCTAGACGAGGGTGCGACCGCCCTATTCGGCGAAAAATACGGCGAAGTGGTGAGGAACGTCACCATCGCGGACTTCTCCAACGAGTTGTGCGGGGGCACCCACTGCCCGAACACCGGGTTCATCGGCAGTTTCCTGATCACGAGCGAAGGGAGCGCGGCCGCGGGCATCCGACGCATTGAAGCGATCACCGGGCGCGAGGCGTTCAACTATATCCAATCCCGTCGCCATCTGCTCGCCCAAACCGCCCGCACCCTCGAAACCGCCCCCGACAAACTCCCCGAAAAGGCGGAGGGCGTGATTGAACATCTCGGCGCGGCAAACAAACAAATCGCCGCCCTGCGTGAAGCCCTCGCCCTCGCGCAAATCGGCGGCGTCCTCGACCAAACCGAAGACGTGAAAGGTGTCAAAGTTCTGACCGCCACCCTCGAAAACGTTACCGGAGACACCCTGCGTTCGGTGGCGGACAAATTCCGGGAACGCCACCCCGAAGGCGCAGTCGCCGTCTTCGCCACGGTCAACGACGGTCGCCCCGTCATCATCGCCGCGGTGACCAAAGACCTGAACGGGCGCGGCATCAAAGCGGGTGATCTTGCCGGGTTCGTCGCCAAACAACTCGGCGGTGGCGGTGGTGGTAGCCCCACCCTCGCCCAGGCCGGGGGAAAGGACGCGAGCAAACTCGCGGAGGCTTTGGGAAGTGTGAAGGGATGGGTGGAAGGAAAATAATTGTCAATTGCGAATTATGAATTGATAATTGCCAATTGATCATGGATTCGCCCGGTTGTACATGTGCATGGCCGGGCGAATTGATTCCGGGGCGCGAAACAACTTTCAACCGATTTCCGCGCCTGCTTTGTTCCGCGACGCTTGGAACCGCGAGCAGACAGTTTTTTTTGGGATGGTAAAATTCGCGTCTAAGGAATTCGCAATGAGCATAATTTGGATTTACTTAGGCATATAATTGTTTGACTTGCCCTGGATACTCTAAAACCTGGAAACCCTATGCCTAAAAGAAATCAAATCATCCCCTTCCTCTTCCTCCTTGCCTTTACCCTCAACTGCCAATCCATCTCTACCGCCCAAACGCCTCCTGTGAATCCCATTTCCCCCATCTCCAACACCTACTATGTCGCCCCCGACGGCGACGACACCCACCCCGGCACGCTGGCGGAACCCTGGCAAACGATCCAGCACGCGGCGGACACGGTCACCGCGGGGGATGCGGTTAATGTGCGGGCGGGGGTGTACCACGAGCGGGTGACGGTCAACGTTTCGGGGACGGCGGGGGCGACGATCGTGTTCCAGAGTTTTCCAGGAGAAACGGCGATTCTGGACGGGGCGGGGTTGACCGTGCCCGATGCCGATAACGGGTTGTTTTTCATCGAAAATCAAAGTTACCTCGTCCTCTCCGGGTTTGAATTGCGAAATTACACGACGGATGATCCGAACCGCGTACCCATTGGGATTTTTGTCACCGGGGCGGCGCATCATATCGAACTGCGGAACAATCACCTGCATCACATCGAAAACAATGGCGGCAGTGAGGGAAATGCCCACGGGATCGCCATTTACGGGACGGAAGCGCCGGATTCCATTCACGACGTGTTGATTGATGGCAACGAACTGCACGATTTGAAACTGGGGAATAGTGAGGCGTTGGTGCTGAACGGGAACGTTGAGCAGTTCACCATCACGAACAACCATGTCCACGACAACGACAATATCGGGATCGACCTGATCGGGTTCGAGGGCACCGCGCCGGACCCGGACTATGATCAGGCCCGGGATGGGATCGTGGCCGATAACACCGTCCACCACATTGACACGCTCACCAATCCCGCGTATTTTGGGGAACAATCCGCCGCGGGAATTTATGTGGATGGCGGGACCCGGATCGTGATCGAGCGCAATCGGGTGTACGCGTCCAATTTTGGGGTCGAGCTCGCCAGTGAGCACGCCGGGCGCGCGACCAGTTTCATCACCGTTCGCAATAATTTTTTCTACCACAATCATGGCGCCGGGTTAGCGATGGGCGGGTACGACACCGCGCGCGGCAGTACCCATCATTGCGACATTCTCAACAACACCTTTTTTGAAAACGACACCAACCAATACGGAACAGGCGAACTCTATCTTCAGTTTGACACGCACGACAACCGCATCGTCAACAACCTGTTTTATGCGAACGAACAAAGCCTGTTCACGAGCAATGATTATGTCGAAAACACCGCCAATCTTGTAGACTACAATCTCTACTTTGCCCCCGCAGGGATTGCCGAGAGCGAATGGGGCTGGAAGACCGAATATTACACCGGCTTCGACGCCTACCGGACCGCCACCGGCAACGACCCCCACAGTCTTTTTGCCGACCCCGAATTTGTGAATCTCTCCCAGCCTGATCTCCACCTTCAGGCCACCTCCCCCGCTCGCGACCGCGGCCAAAACCTCCCCGAAGCTGGCACCTCCGACATAGACCACGACCCCCGCCTCCAAAACGGCACCGTGGACCTCGGCGCCGATGAGTATGCGCCCACCACGGGAAACCAGTCCGTTTTTTTGCCCTTCGTGAAACGCGAGTGAACCAAAAGCGGATTACCGCCTTCCCTGTATCGGTTTTTGCAAAAAAATAAGCCTTTCCTTTTCACGCGACAAAAGGCATCGGGTTATAATCAAAGCAAGCCCCCTATGTAAGTACTCACGGTCAAACCGGTAAAACTCGAAAAAAACGATGGAAGGGGGCGTGTCCTCTTCCATCGTTTTTTTCGGAACTGCCTTGGTGAGTGATTACTTTAATTGTGTATTCGTGTGAATTATGAAAACCAAACTGACCTTCCTTCTTTTAATCCTTCTTATCCTCCTCGCCGCATGTAGTGACCCCCAGCCCCTCACCCAAGAACGCCTCGACGCCATCAACTGCCAAATCGGCGATCTGCCGCGCGACCAAACCTACGAGGCCGTTGAAGGCCGCCCCCCCTCCCTGGTCATCTTTTCGGACCGAGGCCCCAGTATGGTTTCCACCCTGGCCTGGAACGACATCAATTCCAGCCGCCAAACCTTTAGTTGCACGCTCCTTGTCTTCCCGGATGTGGCCTCCGCCCAAAACGGACTACACCGCGCCTGCGATGAACTTCTGCCGCCTATCCGTTTCCCCAATATCGGCGACCTGACTTGCCAGGCTGGTTCACAGGAAGTGGTGATCGTTTTTCAAAAAGATGTCTACCTCGTTTGGGTTTGGGCGGATTTTCAGGGCGAGGGGATTCAAGATGTTGCCAAACGCCTCGAAAGCCGGTTGATCATCCCTGTCGTCTTTCCTTGAAAACATTCCTCATCCCCCTCGACCCGCACGATGACATCCTCTCTGTGCGAGATAAAATGGCCTGGGGGAAAACCACCCGCCTGCTCCTCATCTGGCCCGAAACGGACGCCCCAATCTTTGATCGGCGGCTCGACCTGCTGTTGCTCAAACGGCGCGCCCTCGAACTTGGTGCCCAACTCGCCTTCGTCACCCGCGACCCTGAAGTAAAATCCCACGCACGTGACCTCGGGATCCCCGTTTTTCGTACCTCGCGGGAAGCGCAAGCCGCACACTGGCGCGTTCCCCGCGAAATAAATCCCCTCGATATTCTCCGCCGCTTGCGCGCCTTGCACGGCCCCAAAATCACCACGCAAGAACTGCACCGCGCCCTGCGCCCCTCGCTGGCCGCCCCTCACACACTCCCGTATCACGTTTCACGCTTCACGCTTTTTCTCCTCGCCATCTTATCGGTCGCCGCCCTGGCCGCGCTCATTTTCCCCAGCGCCACCATCACGCTCACCCCCGCCACGCAAGCCCAA
>JABWBV010000547.1 GCA_013359445.1 Anaerolineales bacterium
AGGAGGGAGGAGACGGGGCTTCCGGCGAGGGGAACGACTGAAGTCGTCACTACGGGGGGGGAGGGGAGAGAAGGAGAAGAGGAGAAAAGGAGAGGAGGAGAGGTGGAGAGGGTGGTGGTGAGGAGGTGGACGCCGGGGTTGAGGGTGACACATTCCCCCGCATAATTGGGTTCGGTGAAAAGGGCGACCTGGGCGGCGGTGGGGGTGCAGGGGGGAGGCGGCGGGGTGCAGGTTGTGTTTTTGAGGACGTGGGTGAGGCCGAGCAGGTCGGCGATGTTGCCGTCTTCATCTTGCACGTGCAGGGCGAGGCTGACCGGGCCGTTGGGGACGCCATCGGCGCACCAGTCCCAGGCATACGAAACCGTATCCGTCAGGGCAAACGTACTCGTGAAGAGCGGGCTGACCTGCACCCAGGCGTTATTGTAGTTGGCTTGAAAATAGGCGGATTCCACCCCACTGCCTTCGTCGAACGCTTCGCCGGTGAGGGAGAGGGTGTTTTCCGTGAGGGTAGCGCCAAAGGCGGGGGTAAGCAGGTCTCCGGTAGGTGCGGTGAAGTCGGCGACGATGGTGTTTTGGGAGATGTAATTCCACTGGCCCTGACAGGGGGCGGGGGTGCAATCGGGGTCGCTGGCCTCCGTCGGGGTGCGGGGACGTCCGCCGTTGATCTCCACTTCGTCAAACGTGATGTCCAGGGCTGTCCCCCAGAAGTAGTTGGGGTTGGTGTGGACGTGGAAGTGGAGATGATGCCCGGTCGAACAGCCGGTATCGTCGGCGTTGCCGATGAACTGGCCCTGAAGCACCTCTGCACCCACAACGCGGAGGTCTTCTGGGATGGTGTCGTAGGCGAGGTGGAGGTAGAGCTGGTAGGTGACGGGGTTGGTGGTTTCGTCTTTGAGGATGAGGTAGTTGGAGTGGGCGCAACTGCCGTCGTCGAACCCGTTGGGGTAGGTCCACACGGCCATGTGAACGGTGCCCCCTTTGGCCGCGTAGAGAGGAAACATGCCCCCACCCCCAAAATCGAAGGCGTAGTAGCCGGTGCCACCGTGGGCGATGGAGCGGGTGAGAATTTTGGACAGGCCTGCCGCCCAGGGGAGGCGATAGCCGTCGAGGGCGGTGTCTGGCGTTTCGGCCTGAACTTCGTTGTAACGGGCGAGCCAGATGGCTTTGTTGTCTTCCGGCATTAAGTCGGGGGGGAGGGTGTTGAGGGCGTCGGCCCAGGCGGGGTCGGCTTGCAGGATGATCTGCCACTGCACCCCGTCAAAGTAGGCGACGACGAGGCCGGGTTCGGTGGGGACGAGTTGGCCGGTGGTGGGGTCGTAGAGGTCGAGCCAGACGACGGCCCATTCTCCGGTGGTGTCAAATTCGATGCGGTTGATGTTTACTTCGTAGATGAGGAAAGCGACCACGTCCTCGCTGTATTGGGCGATGGCGCGGGTGAGGGCGGTTTGGATGGCGACATCGGATTCGGCGGTCGGCGGGGGCGGAGCGGAGCGGGAGGAGGTGAAGAGGAGAAGAGGGGAAAAGGAGAGAAGCAGGAGGAGGGGGAGGAGGCGTTTCATGGGGGGTTCACATATCATCGAAGGAAAATTCGCGGAGGGCATTATAACCTTTATGGGAAAACCTTCTTGAATTCTTCCGTTGAAATATCATAAACCAGATATGCGTAGGCAATCGTTTCGGTGGGCACAAAGTTGTCCCGCAACCAGGCGAACTGTTCGCGTTCTCCCGTTACCCCTACCAAGGCGTTGACGGAGACAATGGTGAGGCCATCGCGGGGCTGAAGCGGTTCGACACGGGCGTGGGGGTGAAGGGCCAGGTAATCGTCGAGATAAAAGTCGGCCTGATCCCAATCCAGATTGGAGTCGGCGAGGTATTTGTAGGCAAAGCGGCGATCCCAGACGAGTTCGTTGAAGTAGGGGATGTAGTGGGGGTGGTAGGAGAGGACGGAGAGCACGGTGTAAACGGCCAATATTCCGCCCAGGATTTTTTGCGGACGGGTGATTTGGGGCCAAGGCTGAAGCAGGCGTCCTGCCAGAAGGTACAAAAGCGGGTAGACCACGAGAAAATAGCGGATGCCAATTTGGGCGTTATAAAAGAAGTTGAAGTAGAGCGTAAAAAAGAGGGCGGGAAGCAAGAAAAACTGTTCGTTTTGGCGAAAGGTCGCCCAACGGAACCCGCGCACGTAGGCGAATAGCGCGTAGAGGAGGATGCCCTGGACGGCGAGGGGCATTTTGAGGAGGGTGGCAAAAAAGTAGTAGCCGTTGAAGCCTTCACTTTCGCGTAATTGCCCCACCATATAAATCCGCCCGAACCCGTGCCCGGTCCGTTCCCGGTCGCGTACCATGTCCAGCCCTTGCAGGTAGGGGTACGGTACGGGGACGGGAATGTTTCCGAGGGGGGATAATTTGGCTTGCATGGTTTGGAACAGGTTGGAGTCGAAGGAATAGGCGGGAAGGGGGGTAAAGGTGCGGTTGAACAGGAAGCCCAGGTTGATGAGTAGGAGGCTGACGAGAAAAAAGAGGAAAGCGACTCCTGCAAATCGGGAAACGGACTGCAAGATTGGGCGGTAAGCTTTTTCGCGCAAGAGGAGAAGTCCCTGCGGCGCATAATAAATCAGCGCAATGAGCAAAAACAAAGGGTACAAAAACACGCTGGTATATTTGGCTAACTGGCTGAGGCCCAGCATGGTGGCGGACAGGAATCCGCTTTTCCAACCAGGTTGGTGGAGAAATTTCCAGAAAAAGTAGAGCGAAAAGAGCGCCATGCCGACCGAGTACAGATCGGTGGTGACGAGCATGGAATGGGCGATGAGGTTGGGGTCCCAGGTATAGAGGGAGAGGGCAAGGAGGCCCGCGTGGGGGCCGTATAATTCCCGCGTCCAGTGGTAGATCAGGAAGGCGACGCCTGTCGAAAAGAGGAGGGTGATCAGACGGGCGGGGGCGAGGGTTTGCAAGAAAGTGCGTAGCGCTCCCGCAGGCAACAGGCCACTCAGTTTTTGCGGCAGGGCGTTGAGGGCGGAAAAGGGCATTTTGCTGTCGTCGAACCGGGTGGAGTCCAGATCGAGGATCATCTGTCCGTATAAAAAGTGTTTTTCTTCGTCGGTGGTGGGGGCAAGGCGAGGGAGGCTGAGGAGGTTGAGGGTGATAAATACCGTCAGTTGGGTGATCACGAGGGCGAGGTGCGTTTTGGAGGGGGAAATCCGCAGGTGTTTCATCAAGGGGGTGATTATACCTTTGCCGTAACTGCTCAAGCTTAGAGCGGTCCCCCCCCAAAAAAAGGTGAAGGGGAGATGGATATCTCCTTTCACTTTTTTTTTTCGGGATCATCGCCCCTGAGGGCCAACAGAAAATGAGAATCCGTATCAAGGGCGAGGAGTTTCTTGACGAAAAAAAAACACACTTGAGTAGAATATAACCAGATGGGGGAAGTCCCCTGCAAAGCCCCCATCACCATTTGAAAAACCATTGTTAGGAGGCTTTGATGGATATCCGTTTTTCTTTTTCCCGCTTTTTGTTATTCGCATTGGGGTTGTGGGTTTTGGGAGCCTGCACCCCGGTGACGCCTACGTTCCCGGTGGTGACGCAGGAACCCGGCGCGCCGTTGATCGTGGAGTCGCCGTATCCGCCGCCGGTGACGAATACGCCTGGGCCTTATCCACCGCCAGGGTATGTCGCGGCGACAGCAACGCCCTCACGCCCACCATTATGCCAATTTCCAGGTGGGCCGACGCCAGAGGTAAGTGGGTCGGGATTGGATGGTTATGTGCTATCCGAACCCACTGTCGTCTTGACAAGCACCACCGGGATAGGCATTGCGGCTTGGTTACCCGATAATGAGCGTTTGTTGCTGACGAATTATCTTCCCGATAGTGGTAATCAGTATATAGAAACATTCAATACCTTAACTGGAGAAATCCAGATATATGGAGAACGCAATGGGGGAGAGACACCTGTTTGGTTGTCAGTTGCAGAGGGTGTGGCTTATACCACTGTAATTTTTGATGAAAGTCTACCTCGTGGTGGAAGGCAAGAACTTCGAGTCAGTTATGGCAATCCGCTCATTTTTGAAATCATCGCCGAGGATGTTTTCAACGCATCCCTGGCAACCGATGGAATCCGATTGTTCTATTTTGACCGGGCAATTGGTGACCAACCCCAAGCCTGGAACTTCTCGGCTCAGGCACCTGAAACCATATCTTTTGACCTCACAAATAGTGCTTACCAGAAAATATCAACAAAACCACTTACACCTGGGGCTACTTTTCAAATTGCTTCTCAACCCGGAGGAACATGGATGGCTTTTTATGGGCCGTCTTTGATGTATCTGGCAAACACCCAAACCAGCCAACTTTGTGAAATCGACTTAGGAGATCGTCTAGCCTATGATGTTCAATGGAGTCCTGATGGACGTTATCTGGCTTTTCTCAGCGCAGCCTATAACCTCAGTAGTTTACATCACACATCCAGCGAGGCGGTTATATTGGACATCATCACTGGAGAACAGTTACATTCAGACTTGGAGGTTTCATACATTTATGAAATGGATTGGGGTGCGGATAGCCGAACATTGGCAGTGCTGGCCCACATAGAGATTGTTGATTCACGGCCCTATAAAGGGTTGTTCCTGTTAGATGCGGTAGGAGGTAATTCCCGACGTGTTTTGCCAGATCAGATCTTTGGTGGAGGTTCATTAGATGAGTTAGCTTGGTCCTCCGATGGGCAATTGATTGCTATCAAATGTCCGATCTGGTCTGAATCAGAACCGATGATCATTGAAGATCAAATTTGTTTCATTGCTGTACAAAATATACCAT
>JABWBV010000548.1 GCA_013359445.1 Anaerolineales bacterium
GGCCGGGTCTACCGCCATGGCCGCGTAGTCGCCCCAACGATTTGAGCCGGTTTGGGAGCCTGTGCCGTTGATCAAAACCGCTTCCGTTTGCATGGTGCCGAGCGGGTCGGAGGCCAGACGGGTGACGTAGCGAATGGCGGGGTTCATGGTGTTGCTGGAAACGGTGTAGCCGACGGCGATGTTGCCCGCTTGATCCATGGCGATGCTGGAGTTGACACGATCATGCCCGTCGCCGGGGTCAATCGTGCCTTCTTGAAAGAGCGTCCACGTGCCCCCGGTTTTGCGGAGTTCAAACCAGCGGATGGCCGCGCCCACATTGCCCGTGCCACCCCCTACCACATAGGTTCCGACCAGGACTTCATATGACCCAAAGTTTCGGTAGGGGAAGCGGAACATCGGCCATTCGCCCACGGCGTCAAAGCGTTGGCTGGTGCCTAACTGCCGCACACAGCTAAAGTTGAAGAAGCCGCAGGGGGTGTAGGTGAACGGGGCCACGTTGGGGCTGGAAACGAGGGTGAAGGTGGTGTTGCCCGGCGTGGTCCAATCGACATGGAACTCACGCACTTCGAGGCGGTCTGTGCCCCCGTGAAAACTATTATCTTTGAAGGTGTAAAAAAGGTTGGGGGCGTTTACGGGCGGTGGGGTGGGGCCATCGACATCGCTGGGGAGATAGAGGTTGGTGCCGCCTGTGAACTTTTGGAAGGTGGCCGCCGCGCCGATTAACATATTTGTCCGGTTGAAGGCGTAAGCGGTGTAGGAACTTTCATTTGCGGACATGTAGTAGGCATCGGGCCAGACGCCGAATTTGAAATAGTCGGGGAAAGAGCCAACATTGAAGGTGTAGAGGTGGTATGTGCCGGTCGGATCGGGGGTTTGAGAAATGGCGATGCACATATGGCTGGGATCGGCAAACTGACTGAGCAACCACCGATCCGCGAGGGGGTCATACAACACAATCGGATCGCCCACGTTACTCGCACAGGTGCCCGACCCCCACAACGTGCCCAGGTTGAACGGGCTTCCGAGCGGGGTCCCGGTTTTGTCATAAATTGCGATTTTGGTGGCGTTGACCGCGTGAACATAGTGATTTGGCCCCACGTCGCCGTTGGTATCGGGCGGGCTACAACTTCCGCACCCGGTCGGGTTGCCGGTGCCCTCAAAACTGAAATCTAACGCGGGCGTTTCGCCAGGGTTGTCGCTCGCCGGGCGGATCAGGGGATCGAGGGGAACATTTTCCCGATCCCAGGTGCCGCGTTGACCTTGATCCGCTTCAAAGAGCAGGGGATTATGCCGGGGGCTGGTTTCCCGGATCAGGGAGGGGTCCTCCGTGAGGGGCGGTAAGTCGCGGACAGCAATGCTTTGTTCGGGGAAAACGACTTCCCCGACGATGGGGCCTTGAATGGCGTCTGTCTCTTGCATGGCGGCCTGACTGGACTGGACTTTGTTCATCGCCAGGAAAGAGAAGAGTGCGAGAATAAAGAAGGCGCTTAGGATGATGAAACTATAGGTTGTTTTTTTCATATGAACGTTCCTTTTTAGTAACCATTTAGATATATTGGGAGAATCTTCAAAAAAAGGGTGGGGGATGTTCATCCTCCACCCTTTTTAGGGCTAATCTCTGCCCTGGGTGAGTGGTTACAATTTTGAGATGATACCTTGTTTCGTTGAAAAGTGAGAAGTGTTAAAACATCCACTATTAGTAGTGCTTTCCAGAAAAGTTCTTTCATAGCCAATTGCGTTTTTCGTGTTGCAAAGGTCAATGGAGAAAATACGCAAGTGGTAAAAAAAAAGAGATGCGGCGCAGGCGCCGCATCTCTTTTGAAGGGAAAAAGAAGAAGTTTATGGGAATTGAACGGTGATGGTTGTGCCGTTGCTATCGCCATCGGGGTCGTGGTTGCTGGCCGCCTGGTACGTGTACCCGGCTTTGGTCGCATTGGTTACGGTAAAGACCACGCTAGAGAAGTTGGCGCGGATGCCGTTTTTAATAATGCTACATTGGCCGCTGGCATTGGTGGTACACGAACCTGAACCGGAGGTCCCGTTGCTCCACAAACCCGTCACGAGGACACCTACAAGCGGGGCGTCAGAACCGTCATGAACGGTGACAACTACGGTGGCATTCCAGCGTCCGTTGGCGCCGGGGGCAGAGGAGCCATCGAGATCACCGATGTGCATGGTGCCGCCCGCGCCAGGGGTGGGGGTTGGGGTCCGCGTGGGGCGTCCACTGGGGGTGGAGGTCATGGTTGGGGTGGGCGTATTGGTTGCAACCGGTGTATTGGTCGGGGTGGGGGTTGGTCCGGTCGGGGTTGGGGTGGGGGTGATGTTGCTATCACATTCGGGAATCTGGAAGACGCCGATGCGGGTATTCCAGTTGAACCCGGCGTCGTTTATGTCGTGGTATTCGGTGGTGAACCAGAAATGGCATCCATCCACCGGATCAACGACCATGTTGGAATAGTCACCCCAACGGACTGCCCCGGTTTGAACGCCTGTCCCTGCCCACATGGTGGCCTCGCCCTGAAGCGTGCCGAGCGGGTCGGTGGTCAGGCGGGTGGCATAGCGAACGGAGGGGATGACGGTGGGGTTGCTGGCGCTGACGACGCTGTAACCCAGGGCGATATTGCCGTTTTTGTCCATGGCAATACTGCCCATCCAGCGGTGGGCGTTATCGGGGGCGTAGGTGCCTTCTTGATAAAGATTGTAGGTGCCGCCGTTTTTGCGGACTTCAAACCAGCGAATGGCGGCTTTGTTGGTATTGTTCAGGTCAACGGTAAAGTTGCCAACCATGCGTTCATCCGACCCGCCGAAGTTGCGGTATTGGAAGCGGAACATCGGCCAATAGGATAGGGTGTCGATGGTTTGGCTGGTGCCCGGTTGGGCCAGACAGTTTTGGACGAAGAAACCGCAGACCGTGTAGTTATAGGCGGAGATGGGGATTTCTTGTGCCAGGGAAAGGGATGAGTTGCCCGGCGTGGTCCAATCTACGTCAAGGTGATAAATTGCGAGGCGATCAACTCCGGCGGGGTGGTTGACGTAGCCTTGATCGTACATGGTGTAGAAGATGCCGGGGGAGCCAGCCGGGGGTGGGGTGGTGCCGTCCACGTCGGCGGGCATCAAGAAGTTGGCAATGCCGCCGAAGCCTTGACGGGTCGCGGGGAGACCAGCAAGCATTTTGTTGCGGTCAAACACGTGTGCCCAATACTGGTTGGGGGAACCGGTGTTGGTGCTCATGTAGTAGCCATCCGGCCAAACGCCAAACTTGAAGTAGTCAGGGAAGGCGGGGGTGGAGAAGTTGTAGAGGTAATAGGTGCCGGTGGGGTCGGGGGTGGTGGAGATCGCGATACACAGCCCAAGGGTGCCACTGAGGTCGAACTGGCTCAGTAACCAGCGGTCGGCCATATCATCGTACATGACCACCGGGTCGCCGTAGTTGTTTTGACAGCCATTGCCGAGGGGGGCAAAAAAAGTGCCTAACAAAATAGGGGCGGTGAGCGGGGTAGGGGCAATGCCGTTATCTACATCGCCTTTGTTCCAAATGCGGAAGGAGAAGTTGGTCATTTGGACGTAGTGGTTGGGACCTACATCGCCATTGGTGTCTGGCGGGGTGACGCCAGAGAGGGAGGAAACGCCTTCAAAGGTGAGCAAAACGGAGGGGGTCTCGCCACTGCTCACACCATTCGCGGCCAGGGCGTCGAAGGAATTAGGGGTTCCGGATTCGCCAACGCCACTGCCGAACCATTCGATGGGGTTAACTTCTTTGTCGAGTTGGGGCACTTCCAGACCGGTTGGCAGGTCTCGGACGGCTGTGCTCAACACCGGGGTAACGGCTTCGCTGGCATCAAAGGTCAGGCCATCCAATGGTTTGGAATTTTCGGCCTGGGCATTCATTTTTGCATCGAGGACGACAAGGATCAAAAGCAGGCATAAACCTGCAAAGACCCAGGTTTTCCACGTGGGTTTAGTCGACATAACTCGCTCCTTTTTTAGTATTGATAGTTGGAAAATAATGGGTAAGGCAGGGATGGTAACTTCTTTTTAGGGATAGCCATCCAGAAAGGGCCTGGGTTGGGGAGGTTATCTATTTGTGCCTACATACTCCTTTTGGGTGGGCATTGGCCCACAAGCCTATAAAAATGGGGGTGCTCATCAGGGGAAGTTTCGTTTCCACACAAGGATGAGGGGTATTTTACCTTGAAGTTGTACGTCAAATATACGCCTGGACAAGGTTATCGGATTTGAACAGCACAGGGCTACAAAAAGTAGCCCTGTGCTGTTGTGAAATGAAACGTTACGGTTGGTAATAGAGGTTGACCGCGACCCAATCGAGGGAGAAATCGCGGGCGGTTGAACTGGCCACATTGACGATGCGAACCCGGAAATTGGCGTTGGTTAACTCGCCAAGTTGCCATAGATGGCCCCAGGTATCGGAGGGACCACCGAGGATGTAGGTGGCTTCACTGGTGGAGAGGGTGGCCGTGGTTTTGGCCGCTGTCCAGGTGATGCCGCCATCCCAAGAGAGCAGAATACATAACTTGGGTGAGTTCGCTGTGCTATCGGCACGGGCATCCGCGCGGACTTCGATCCCACTCACGCTGGCGCTACCGGGCAGGGTGATGTTGAAGTCGTAGTAGGTGTGTTGATCTTTGCGGCGGTCTGTGCAGGAGGTGCTGTTCCCCGTGCCGCTGTTGTTATCGACCGCAAACAAACCATCATCGGTGTAGCCATTTGTGGCACTGCTTTCATACCCGTTGTTATCGCCGGATTGAACGGTGACAGGGGCGTTGGTGTTGGGGCTGAGGAACCCGGTGTTGG
>JABWBV010000549.1 GCA_013359445.1 Anaerolineales bacterium
CCTCCCCCACACCGGTCACACATACTCCTACGCCCAGCAACACCCCCACCATCACCCCGACCCGCTCGGGAACCATTACCCCTTCTTCTACACCCAATTTCTTTAACTTTGAAATTTTTCTCCCAAGCATTTTCAAATAAGGTTTACAATTACACCTTCACATGAAAGAGCTATGGTGACTGTTCAGATAGATTTAGAGAATTCCCCTTTCTCCTCTCGACTGAACGATTACGAGTTATGCCCGTTTTTGACGGGAACCATTCAAAATTATTTCACATGCTTATAGCAAAAGTCATCGGCACCACCGTCTCCACCATCAAAGACGAAAAACTCACCGGACGCAAACTGCTCATCCTCCGTGAAACGAACGAGCGCGGCGACCCCACCGGCAAACCCTACGTCGCCGTAGATACGGTAGACGCGGGCATCGGCGATCTCGTCCTCACCGCCCACGGCTCCAGCGGGCGACAGACTGCTATCACCAAAGATACGCCAGTGGATGCGGTGATCATGGCCGTTATTGATCATTTAGTCGTGGAGGGAAAGGTAGTGTATAAGAAGGGGTGAACCGTGGAAATCAATGAGATCATCTGGCATTATCGGTTCGTCGAAAAACTTGAAGTTAAACATCATGTAACAACCGATGAAGTTGAAGAAGTTTTGCGAGGTAGAAAAAAAGTACTTCGCGTTGAAAAAGGAAATGTAGAAGGCGAAGATATTTATTTAGCGTTAGGCCAAACCGATACAGGACGCTATCTCGCAATATTCTTTATCTTGAAAGCCAATCACGATGCACTGCCCATCAGTGCGCGAGATATGGATCAAAAAGAGAGAAGACAATATGGACGAAAATAAAAAAGACCCTATTCCTGACGAATTCGCCAGCCTGGAAGAGGCCGGTGAATTTTGGGATACCCACTCTGCCGCCGATTACTGGGAAGAGATGGAAGAAGTCGAAATGGAATTCAACATTCAACGACGAACTTTCCTCCTGCCTGTTCAAGATTCAATGTATCAGCGCTTGCGAAAAAAGGCAAAAAAGGAAAAACGCTCCGTGGAAGAGATGCTTGACATGCTCCTCGAACGCGAATTAGCCTAATCATTCCCCAATTACCGATTCCTGAATTTCCTCCCCATGGACCCCGACCTCCTTTCCATCCAGGAAGCCCGCACCCTTGCCACCACCGCGCGGGACGCCCAACGCATCTGGGCCAACGCCACCCAAGAACAGGTGGACCGCGTCTGCGCCGCCATGGCCGACGCCGCCTTCCGCGCCGCCGAACGCCTGGGCCGGATGGCCGCCGAAGAGACAGGCTACGGCGTCCCCGAACACAAAAAACTCAAAAACGAATTTAGCGCCCGAAATGTGTGGGAAAGCATCCGGGATGTCAAAACCGTCGGCGTCATCGAACACGACCCAGCCCGCAAACTGTACAAAATCGCCTGGCCGATGGGCGTCGTCGCCGCCCTCACCCCCAGCACCAACCCCACCTCCACGACGATCTTCAAAACCCTCATCGCGGTCAAAGCCCGCAACGCCATCATCGTGGCCCCGCACCCCTCGGCGAAAAAATGTTGTTACGAAACCGCCCAACTGATGGCCCAGGTTGCCGTCGCCAACGGTGCCCCGCCCGGCCTGATCAGTTGTATGCAACACGTCAGCCTGCAAGGCACGCAGGAACTGATGAAACACCGCTACACCGCCCTCATCCTTGCCACCGGGGGCAGTGACATGGTCCGCGCCGCCCACTCCGCCGGGAAACCCGCGTACGGCGTGGGGCCGGGCAACGTCCCCGTGTACGTGGATCGCTCCGCCGACCTCGAAAAAGCCGCCCGTTATATCGTCGGCAGTAAAGCGTTCGACTTCTCCGTCATCTGCGCCACCGAACAGGCCGTGGTCGCCGACCGCCCCATCGCTCGCCGCCTCGAACAGTTGATGAAACTCGAAGGCGCGCACTTCGTCACCGAACACGAAGCCGAAGCCTTGCGAAAAATCCTCTTCCGCCCGGACGGGGCGATCAACCCCGCGACGGTGGGCAAATCCCCGCAATACCTCGCGGCGATGGCAGGGTTCCCCGTCCCGTACACCGCCCGTATCCTCGTCGCCCGCCTCACCCGCGTCGGCAAAGACGAGCCCCTCTCCCGCGAAAAACTAACCACCGTCCTCGGTTGGTACGAGGCGGATGGCTGGGAAGCGGGTTGTGATCGGAGCATCGAACTCATTCAATTTGGCGGACGCGGCCACAGCCAGATCATCCACGCCCAAGACGACAAAGTAATCATGGCCTTCGGGCTGGAAAAACCCGTCTTCCGCATCGGCGTCAACACGATGGGCACGCTCGGTGCGATTGGCCTGACCACCGGCGTCATGCCCTCCATGACTCTCGGCTCCGGCGGAATCGGCGGCGCGATTACAGGCGACAACATTACCGTCCATCACCTGTATAATGTCAAACGGCTGGCCTACGAAACCACCCCCCCGCCGGATAGCGCCCTCCGCCCCGGCACAGTTCCCGCCACCCCCGTCACCGCCCCCGACCCACAAACGATTGAAAAGGTCGTGCGGGAAGTGGTGGCAGAAATCTTAAAAATGTCATCATAACGTATTCCGTTTAGCGTATTCCGTAAAAAAAATACTCATCCGAAATACGCAATACGGAACACGCAATACGCAATAGGAGAACCTTATGGCACAAGACCCAGCAATGATTGCCCTCGGCATGGTAGAAACCCGTGGCCTGGTGGGCGCAGTAGAAGCGGCAGACGCAATGGTGAAAGCCGCCAACGTCGTCCTGATTGGCTCGGAATATGTCGGTGGTGGCTACGTCACCGTCATGGTCCGCGGGGATGTCGGCGCAGTGAAAGCGGCGACGGATGCAGGCGCGGCCGCGGCAAAACGCGTAGGCGACCTCGTCTCCGTCCACGTCATCCCGCGCCCCCACGAAGATGTCGAAATGATCCTGCCCCAAAAATCCAAAGGCGGGTTCGGCGGCAAAAGCGGATAATTGACCACGTTCAATTATTCCCTGCTTCCCTCCACCCTTCTTCCCCCTGCCGAGTCCGCCACCGCACCGCCCCTCGCTGAACCGCCCACCGGCCCGCTTCACATTGGCGCGGACTTGGGCACGGCGTATGTCGTCCTGGTCATCCTCGACGAACACGGTCAGCCGCTTGCTGGCGAATATCAATTCGCGCAAGTGGCGCGGGATGGGTTGGTTGTAGACTTCTTCGGGGCGGTGGAAATTTTGCGAGGAATGAAAGCGCGGCTCGAACGGCGCATTGGACGTGAACTGACCCACGCGGCCACCGGCTACCCACCCGGCGTCCCGCAAGCCGAAGTCCGCGCCACGGCGAACGTAGTGGAAGCCGCCGGAATGCGTTGTACCGGGCTGATTGACGAACCTTCCGCCGCGAACAACGTCCTGCACCTGCAAAACGGCGCGATTGTAGACGTGGGCGGCGGCACGACCGGGATCGCCATTCTCGAAAACGGAAAGGTGATCTACACCGCCGACGAAGCGACGGGCGGCACACACTTCTCCCTCGTCATCGCAGGCGCGCTCAACCTGCCCTTCGCGGACGCCGAACGCCTGAAAACCACCCCCGCCGAACAGCCCCGCCTGTTCCCCGTCATCCGCCCGGTGATGGAAAAAGTTGGCAGTATCGTGAACAAACACATCCGCCGTTTTTCCGTCCCCAGCCTGACCCTTGTCGGCGGCACCTGTGCCTTCCCCGGCATGGCGCAAGTCGTCCAAGATTTTACCGGCCTCCCAACCGTCGTCGCCGAACAGCCGATGTTTGTGACGCCGCTTGGAATTGCGATGCACGATATTGCATAATGCATATTTCGTAAAAATGAAATACCAACGCGATACGAAACCCGCAATACGCCCTACCAACCAGGATTTTTATGCCCTCTGACCAATTCTCTCTCCGTTGTTACTGCTATCTCGACCGAATGCAGGCGCAATATGCCGCGTTTGTCGGCACCGTCACTCAAGGCGACCTGCCCACCGAAGGCATGGCGTCCCTTTACGTTGAAATGGCCCCCGGCAATGAGGTTTTTCGCATGGTGGATATTGCCGTAAAAGCCACCGATGCCAAACCCGGCGCGCAAATCGTCGAACGGGAGTTTGGCATGTTCGAGATTCACTCCCCCCGGCAGGCCGACGTATTAGAGTCCGGGCGAATCGTGTTGGATCGTTTGGGGCTAAAGGTAGAAGATCGTATTCGCCCCCAAATCGCCTCCGTTCAACTGATCACCCGCGTGGACCCGTACCAGGCCCAACTCCTCAACCGGTTCCGGCGTGGCAGTATGCTCGTCCCCGGCGAAACCCTGCTCGTGTTGGAATGTGCGCCTGCCGCGTATATCAACTACGCCTGCAACGAAGCCGAAAAACGCGCCAGCATCAAAATCCTGCACGTCTCATCCGTGGGACGCTACGGACGGATGTGGCTCTCTGGCACGGAAGCCGAAATGGTCACTGCCCGGAATGCGGCGGTGCAAGCATTAGAGGCATTAGAGGGCGTCGCAGGATGATGGGAGATTTTTATGCCCAAAACTTTTTACACTGAACGAGACATTGAAGACCTCGCCCGCCGCGGGGTAACTTCGATCACCGTCACGGATGATGTCGTGCTGACCGAAGTGGCCCGTGAAAAAGCGGAACGCCTGGGTGTGGCACTGATCCGCGCGGTGGATACGCCCCCCAGCGCCCCCATCCGCCCCTACCTCGCCGCCCCAACCGTCTCCACCCCCAAACCCGCCCCCCCCTCGGACAA